>JBGTOF010000206.1:0-18977 GCA_041742695.1 Elainellales cyanobacterium
AATTTTGTCCGACGAGGCGTTGACTCTCTAGCTGCTGCTGAACGCTGGTGAGCGATCGCCCCGTATAGTCCGCTAGGACTGGATCTTTGGGACGAAGGATAATCCAGGCGATGACCCCACCCACTCCAACCACTACCGCCAACACTGCTACAATCCACCAGGGAAACGACGGCTTAGGTGCAACCGAGGCAGGCACCGTGAGCGCTACAACTGGGCTGTCAGTATAGACTTCCTCTGGATTCGCATCATCGGCAACAACAATCAAAAAGCGGTAGGTATCGGGCGGTGTGCCGGGTGGAATGGTGACCTGAACCGTGGCTTGTTGGGTGACGGGCGCACCCTGTTGAGTGCTGGGTAAAAAGCTGCGCACCACCTCTCCGTCTAACTGGAACCATGAGGGGCTGGCGTTGCCCTGGGGCTTGATGTGGATTTGTCCCCGCTGAAGCTGGGTGGTGAGGTTAGTAATGGTGAAGGAAACCTTTCCAGCTTTACCCGGCTCTATGGCGACAGGGTCTTGGATGGTGGAGATGTCAAAGATACGGGGCATGGCTAACCTCTTGGGGGTTGGAAGAACTCTAGGTCATAGGTGACGTAGGCGGGTTTTTCGACGTAGATAATGCGATGGATAAGTGTTTCGTGGGGCTGAACCACATTGGGCGCGCGAACAAGGATGTGAAAAGGGCGGGAGAGGCCGTTCGCATCGAGCACTTGTTCTTGTACTTCAAACCCGCGCATGTCCATTGCGGTTTCTAGAAACAAAACTAAGCCTTTGGCGGTGCCTCGCCAGCGCGATAGGGTAGCGGCGATCGCAATTAATTCCCGTAGGGGTTGGCGTCCGGTGGATAGGGTAGGCCCAGTTGCCGAGGCGCTCGAGGCATCTAGCAACGGGTCAAGGTTGACCCAGCCAGCCAGCAGCGGCACAAAGGCGTCAGGGGTACGGCGTGGATCGAAGAGCATATCCAAATGGGCAAGCGTCACCTCAGCGGGGGCATGCATCTGAACCATCACCTCCAGCAAGGCCGCCAGAGGACTGCCTGGATATAGCGTGCGTTGGAAAATGTTGGGAAGTAGGGCTTGAATTTCGTCGCGGTTCATAGGCTGGTGACCTCAATCTCGTGGTCTCCTGAGCAAAACAGCCAGGATTGCGGCAGCATCACCGTCTCCGCAAATTCAGTGCGCGAGGCAGACTGGTAGCTCTGCCCAGCATCAATGCTGCTATAAATGCCAACCGTTCCCCCTGCCATGAGCAGGGTAGACTCCTGAGCAGGATTGGCGGTTAGCCCGAGGGTATAAACCGGATGAAGCAGGCGTTCGGTATCGCGAATGGGCAACCCGCAGTCTAAGGGGGGTGCGTGCCAGGTGGCATCAGCACGGCTAGAGTCGAGGCGCAATACTCCCGCTGAGTGAGAGGCGGCGTAGACCTCTGAGCCATGGAAGGCGATCGCCCGCACGCTGCCCCCCACCCATCGCTGCTGAAACGGCTGCCAGCCTTCGGGGGCATTGGGCAGCTCATAGCGATGGCAGCCGCGACCCGCATCGTCGCCCACTACCGTGACGCCTGCCCACACAAAGGAGCGGCTCCCCTCCTGCTGCACCTCTAAGACGCGGATATCCTCGCCCTGCAACCCAATGGGGGAAAACGTATTGGACTTGCCCTCTTGGCGAGAAATAAACACCCCGCCCATGCCCTGGGCCGCAACAATCACGCTGATGGTATTTCGCGCATCCACGGAGACGGCAATGGCTGAAAGCCCCAGGGTAGGATTGGCCGGGTCTACCTGGAGCGGCACCGGATTGGCACCCGAGCGGGGGGGCAGAGCATAGAGCCCAACGCTGGTCGCCATCAGCAGAATTGGCACGTTGCCTGCTCGCAAAATCCAGGCAATATCTTCGACCCTGAACTGCGTTTGGGCAGCGGCCTGCCAGAATTCACCACAGTCTTTAGAGAAATAAATAGTGGCGCTGTTGGGCTGGTTGGGCTGGTTGGAAAGCTGAGTGGCGATCGCCAATAGCCCGGGTGCCCCCTCGTGGGCCTGAATACAGCGAATCTGCTCGTTAGGAAACCGGATCACCCGTTCCCAGCCCTCGCCATCGTTCATAGACCGAAACAGCGTCTCGCCCATCCCGGCATACCAGGTGTGGGGCTGGTTAGGGTCTGGGGTGAGCACTCGCACGGTTTGATTGGGGGCCTCCTCCACCCCTAGCCGCACTTGTTCCACGTGGCTAATGCCAGCCTCTGCCGTCCGCAGCAGCTCGTACACCCGATCGACCCGCAAGGGCTGACCAAACTCCCACGCTAGGGGACGGATGGTTTGGCACCGCCGCTGCAGCACCCGCGCTTTGACGGGGGCGGGGTCTTCTCCGCGGTGCACCCACACCTGAGCCTGCACCCTCACTGTTTTGTAATGCACCCAGTTGACAACGCAGCTGGTACCCAAGGGGCGTCGTTCATCTAACGAGTGCTGAATCTGGGTGCGGGCGTCGTCGGTTTCCTGCTGATGACACTGCTCGGCGGTGATGGGTTGACTGGGCGTTAAGTCCTCAGGCAATTGGGGTACCAGCAGCACTTCCACGGTGCCTGGTTGGGCATAAGTCCACAGATCAGCCTGGGTAAAGGCTTTGGCGCGACTAACGGCCCCCGTATGGCGCAGGGCGAGCAGTTCAAAATCGCTTGCCGTTACAGCCCGTTCTAGGGCATGCAGTTCCAAGGGGCCACGAGCCAGGGCATTGTCCAGGGTTTCGGCGGCGCGGCCACCAGTAGCTGCCTCGGGATTGGTCACCTGCACGCCGGGGATGGGATCTTTCAGCACGGTTAGGGTATTGGCAGCTACATTGCCAGTCGGGCCACCGCCCCGCCGATACCACAGCCGAATCTCTCGCTTGGCAGTCGGCACTGCTGCCAGAGCCTCCGCGGGGCTGAGCCCCTGGGGGGTTGCCGATTGCACGCTAGGCGCAAAGGTGATGACGCCCGTCGTGCGATCGCACCGATACACTTGGCGATCGCTCCCCAAGTTGGCAAAGGTCTCAACTTCTCGCCACAGCCGATAGGATTTGCCCTGCACATGAATGGCCCGAACGCGATCGCCCAGCTCATGGGCGTCCGCTTCCACCCCGACCACCAGATCCAACCCATCCCCCGTGGGAGCCACAATCGGAGGGCGACTCGCGGTTACCGATAGTCCCGGCAGCCCTGAGCCTATCCCCGCTGGCTCTGCTTCTACCCAGTCACAGTGATACGCGGTCACATTGCCCTCCGTGGTTCCCGGCGACAAGGTCAGCGTGCGGGCCGTCACAAAGACCGGGGGCTCGGCGCTGCCATTGGTGCGAGCGGGCGTCACTCGAGTGCCCCGGGGAATGTTGACCGGCTGCTCTTGAGCACGGCTGAGGCGAAATAGCAGGCTGACGCTGGCGCTCGTGGGAGGATGTAGCGTTACCCCCATAAGGCGCAAAAATTCGATATAGGCTTTGTCAGGCAGGCGGTTGAGGCGATAAAGCAACACCTCAGTCAGGTACGCAAACACCTCTACCAAGGCCCAACCGGGGTCACCTGGGGACAAATCGGTCCAGTCGGGGCAAGACTGCATCACATGCTGGCGCGCCTCGTCTACCAGGCGAGAAAAATCACGATCATCCAGATTGGGCGATGGCAGCGACATTACACTCCCTCCCCAGATAGGTTGACGGCAAAAGCCAGGGTATCGCGGTCGGGCAGCGTGCGGAGCCGATACTCCAGCACAATATCGAGCTGAGCCGGATTGTCGGGATTGGGATTGGCGTCGAGGCGGGTCACGTGAATGCGGGGCTCCCATCGGGCGAGGGCCTGCTGCACGTAGTAGATAGCCAGTCCGGCGGTGGTGTCATCATTGGGCGAAAAGACCAGCCGATGCAGGTTGCAGCCATAGGCAGGGCGCATTACTCGCTCGCCCGGGCGCGTGGACAGCAGCAGCAAAATCGCTTGCCGTACCGACGCCGCTCCATCTACCATGCTCACCGTGCCGGTCGAAGACAGTCGCAGCCCGGGAGCCCCCTCACCCGCATCTAGGTCAGGATGCAAAAACCGCCAGGCGCGATAACGGCGATCGCTCATGAGTCCTCCTTCACCCAGGTTTGACCGGGCGATCGCACGGTATAGGTAACGGCACCGGGGGGCGTTCCATCGGTGAGTCCGGTGACGGTATCGAGACACACCCGCTTGCCGTCGATTCGCAGCAGGTCGGAATAGCCCTGCTTGACCGCCAGCGTCGTGGTGCAGGGCTTGATGGTCGGCCCCATATTGGGACATCCGGCGATCGCTCGCTGTTCGGGATTGCGCGCCACCAGCACCCGCCGCTGCTCAATAGTGACCAAATCTTGGGTGGGGGCCAGTTTAACCTGCCCCAGCTCGTGGTCGCAGAGAATCACCGCATCTTCCGTCAACACATACATGACTAGGCCCTCTCAAATGCAATGTGCTGGCCACGAATCACCACGGTTTGCCCAGGGGCTTCTAGGGTGAGGTCTCGCTGGGCATGCACCACCACGCGTGTGGGCGTCAGTTCGATATAGCTGCCATCGCTGTTGTCTAATCGAATCTGCTGCTGCACGTCATCCAGTTGTACCCGCTGCCCGCCTGGTGTGAGCCAGGTGTGGCGCTTGACCCGCCCCGCTTCGATGCCCCAGTCGGGTGCCGTATTCACCCCATACACACTGCCTAGCACTATCCCCTGAGCCGGGTCACCCTGAGGACACAGCACCAATACTTGATCGCCCACATCCGGCAGTGATACCAATCCCTTGCCGGCTCCAGCCCCTGGCGTTAAAATCGCCATCCAGCCCGTTTCCACATCGCGATAAGCCGGCAGTGACACCTGCACGCGCCCCAGTCCGTCAGGGTCATTCACTTGCGTCACCAGACCCAGTGTGGTGCTGGTTGGCTGGGGCTGAAATCGTGGCGCGGGGGGCGCGGTTGACAACTCCGTCAGGTATCCCTGTCTGGGGTTGATGAGGTGAGTCACCGAGGTCAGCACATACTGCCCGACGAGCTGAGGTGCCAGGTTGCGGACGACAATGCGCGTGCCAGGGCGCAATTCGGGATTGCCCTCTGCCACGCCCCACAGGGTGATCTCTTGGGCACGGCTGCAGTTGAGCGCGGCCTGGGCGATCGCCTCTGCCTGGTGATCCCCCTGGACGGTCTGGTTTACCAGGGTGCGCTCTCCGTTGCCCTCGGGGTATGGCCGCACATCGGCTCTCACCTCTCGACCGATAGGGGCTGTAGTGGCGGTGCCCCCGTGCGACTCCATCCGCTGAGGATTCCACCCTGCCGTATGGACTGAGCGCACGGACAGGTTGCGGTTCACCTCAACCCGCGCTTCTAGCAGCGACGTACCCCAGTCCAGCGGTAAGGCAACTCCAGTTCCCGCCAGTGTGATCAACTGCAACCCCTCTGGGCGTAGCACCCAATATAGTCCAGAGCGCTCGGCGACTGTGGTCAGCAAGTCTAAGTCAGACTGGCGATCTTGAATCAACCGCTGCCAGAGTGGGCCGTCCTCCTCTGGCAGGACGGCAATTCCCAGGGGAGAAACCAAGTCTCGAGCTAAATCTGCCGTGGTGACCTGAACATGGGCCCGAACTGGATGAGACTGCCGCAGTCGATGCAGCCGATCGTAGCCCCGCAGCCGCACCTCGCGCCCCTGGGTCGGGTCATAGCAATATTCTAGGGCTGTCACCTCTCCCTCAAACAGGGGTGTACCCTGTCCCTGTACCCGCACCCCTATAGCAACGCCGGGCATCAGTCTGGCATCACTTCCCAGGCTCCCCGTTGGGTCAATAAAGGTGAGTTCGCACAGAGTTGGCTGCGATAGCCGCTGCTGCACGCGAATGCTGCTCAGCCGAGAGTCGTCGGTAGGCGCCAGCAGAGAGCCGTCTAACTCAACGGTCAATTTAGGGAGCGTGTGAATGGAGGGCATGGCAATCTCTTCAGAGGGGTTAACGCAAGGGCGGAATGCGGAGCTGTTGCCCGGCTTCGAGACGCAGTGGATCGATGATGGCGTTGTAGACGCAGATTAGGCGCCACAGGAGCGGATCATTGTAAAACTGAGCGGCGATCGCATCCGGGCGATCGCCCTGCCCCACCACCTCATACACCTGCTCGTCTTGCATTGACTCGCCAATTCCCAAGCGCGGCACAGGGGCCGCTGACACAAATGCCGGGTCTGCGGCCGGGCGAACTTGGGGTTCGGGAACCCGAACAAACCGCATCCGCAACCAAGACCGTCGGGGAACCCCAGCTTGGGTAAAAGATTCCAGTCGCTCAGAGATGGCTGCTACAACCCCCGACATATTCCAACTTTTCCCCCATACAAATCGCACTAGGGTGGGCTGCCCATAGCCATCGACGCCAGTTTGGTTTTCGCTTAGATTCCACAACGGCTCGGTTAGATCGCGCACATCCTCGGTGGGAATGGTAGACCCGGCGATCGCCACATCAAATAGCAAATCCAGACTCAATTCCGTCATGCCGCCGCCGGTATAGATCAGGGCATCATCGGTGCGTGCAGAGCCGGTCAGCACACTGTCGAGCGATCGCCGGGGCTGTATGCCCGCCCGCCGCCGCCGCACCAAGCTTGCTGGGTTGAGCAAGCAGCCTAGCCGTTCTCCCGTATGTTCCAACAAAAATGCGACCCGTTCCATGATGCATTCATCCGTTTGTCAATCATGCGATCCACTGAATCATTCTTAGTCGGATAATCGACGATGTTAGCAGCGTTCTATCACCCCCCTTGCTGCTCCCGGTTTAGTTTTTGTAAATGCTGCTGATATCGAAACTCCGCACTCCATAAACCGATAGGTTCAATCGAAGCTTCATTGGGTAACTCAACCCACATCTGCCTGGAATCCTGAGGATCGTTAGCCGTCACCACCGGATTGATGTCTGGCCATGGGTATCTGGGCGATAAGCCGTCATCACGTTGGTCCACCCTGAGTGTTTGCGGCTGTGGCTGTTTTTTATACTTTGCTCTAGAATCAGCTGCCCAATCATCAGCCGGAGCTGACTGTGATTTCGCCGTAATAGACCTGTCGGCATCAACATGCTGTAGGCGAGGAGGCATAGCTGCGACGGGCACAGGCAGAGGCACATGAGTGGGCTGCGAAGTTGCACGGTTCTGGCGAGTGACGGTAGATGCGTTCGAAGAATAGGCAGAAGCAGCAGGTTGCCTCGTTGCGGAACGAGATGAGAATGGCCGATCAGGGTTTAGTAGATGGGGGCGATTCTCTGCGAAATGGTCATCCTGATCGCCCCCGGGTATCGCGACGTTGCAGTGGCCCAGCACAGTGTCAGCGCAATGGGTAGTGCGGGTCGCAGAGTCAGCCCCTAAGGGAGGAGGCGGTGCGCCAGACCGTGCATTTAGCGGCGTCAAGCGCAGGGGCACAGGCGGGTAGGACGCGTGGAGGGCAGGAGAACTCGACGGTGCTGCGTTGTCTGAAGGGGTGCGGTCGCTCTCTGGCAGCAAGAAGGGCTGAGCGGAGTACCGTATTTGCAGCACCTTATCGGCAGACGAGAGCGGTTCAGTCCGGGAAGGCTCATTCCCCAGAGGCGGCATCGTAATCGGCCATGATTCCCCCATTTGGGACAGAGCGGCTGCGCGGTTGGAGAGTGGTCTAGACGAGAGATCATTTAGGGCATAGGGCGATGATGCCTCTACTGCAGGTTGGGATGCCTGATCTAAAAAATCGCCGTCTAACGTAGGGGCAGACATATGGGTAGAACCATTACTGGCAGACGGGCGCGGTTGTTCGGGCAACCCGTCGGCAGAAGACCGGCCTGGCTGGGCGGGAGCCTGAGGCGCTGTCGCAGACATCCAGCGGTGGGTCAGCTCCGGTGCCGCCGCTTGCACCCGAGCTAACCAGTGAGCAGGCGGTGCCTTAGCTCTTAGCTCTGTCCAAGAAGATGGCCCCAGTAGACGTGTTAGTTCCGGTGAGTTCTCCTCATCTGCTGCCAAGTGAGCCAACACTCCATCCGCCCAGTGCCGCACCCTGAGCACCAGCCCTCGTACGATTCCCTGAGTGATCCGTTTTATCAACACCGCATTAGTCTCGTTTTAACTTCTCAAACACTAGGGTGAGTGACTCGATCGCCACTTCTTGACACAGCGCGTCTAGAGGCGCACCGCGCCATTCAGTTGGCCACGCATTAATCAAGTTCCACTGCATTTTGGGCGTGCTGCCGTCGTTATCCAGCAGAATAATTGAGGCATTGCGACGGCTAACGGTGCCCTCTACCAAGTCCATCATCCAGTTCCACATGTCGCTAGAATCAGTCAACCCGTAGCGCAACGTGATATCGCCGTACTGCACCTGCCCCGGCAGGCGAATCACTTCGCCCATATTGCCGCCTTCGGCATAGGCGATGGCCGGCACTTTGATGCGCAAACCACTGCATTCGGTAAAATGCGCCTCGGTCAAGCTGGGCTGAAAACTCAGCTTGAAGTTATAGGCTCGATAGGGATCGGTTCGATTGCCGGTTCTGGTTCCGTTTGCCATGGCTGCATCACCTCATTGCGCCTTGAGCTTCAACTTGAGTGCTGGCGGTGCCCTGGCTCATGCGGAACACCACAAATTCTGCTGGCTTGACCGGAGCCAACCCAATCACAATCACCACCATTCCCGCATCCACGACGTCTGGAGGGTTGGTTTCTTCATCGCATTGCACAAAGAAGGCT
Source organism: Elainellales cyanobacterium (assembly GCA_041742695.1). Lineage (GTDB taxonomy): Bacteria > Cyanobacteriota > Cyanobacteriia > Elainellales > Elainellaceae > Kaiparowitsia. Next base: position 8,700 of record JBGTOF010000206.1, read on the forward strand.
TGTTCTGGAGTACGACCCATCAGTGCGCCCTGTCGCCATAGCAGCGTTAAATAGGCGCTGACATCGCGGCGAATGGCCTTCCACAGAGTAATATCGTTGGGCTCAAATACCACCCAGCGGGTGCTGCGGGCAATGGAGGCCTCAATCATGTTAAACAGGCGGCGCACGTTTAAATAGCGCCACTCGCTGCTGCTGCTGGCAATGGTGCGTGCTCCCCAAACCCGAATTCCCTCGGTGGAAAAGTAGCGAATGCAGTTGACGCCAGCCTGGTTGAGCTCGCCCTGTTCTTCATGAGTCACGTGATAGGTGAGGTCGGTTGCTCCGCGCACCAGTTCGTTGGCGGGGGCTTTTTGCACTCCCCGAGTGCCATCGACTCGGGCATAAATACCGGCTAGGTGCCCAGATGGGGGCACGTTGACGCGATCGCCCGGCGACAACGGATCTTGCACCACAATCCAAGGAAAGTAGAAGGCGCTATAGCCCCCATCCGACTGGCGCGGGCGCAGACCCACAGGTGTAGGAGCATCGGTAGGTGTGGGCGACTCGCCTTCAGCAACGGCCCCTGCGGTGGCAGGCGTGCGGCGCGTGGCAGAGGCGGTTGCCACCCGTTTAAGCAAATCTAGATTGCCTACCACCTGGGGCGGATCGAGAATAGCCACCCGATCGCGCAGCTTTTCACAATGGGAAATCAACGCATCGTGGGAGGCTGCATCCGAAAATCCAGGGGCAGCGACGATGGCCACCTCATCCATCGCTTCTAAAACCGCTAACCCTTTGCGGCCCCGCCCGTCGCCGACCAGCGTTTCATCAGTGCCCACATTCACCACATAGCAACGCCCGCCTCCGTTGAGAAAGAACCCGTATACCGCATGGGAAAGGAAGGTGCTGGTGTTGCGATCGCCCGAGGTAAATTCTCGCAAAAACTGCGTCCAACTGCTGACAGCGATCGCCCGATGCACATGAGCACCTGGATCGGGGGCAACCCCGACAAAGCCAGCGGTGCTCGTGCCGACCGACTCGATAGGTCGGGCACCTCCCGCGACCTCCTCAACATACACACCGGGCGATAGGTAAGTTGGCATGGATCTGCCTCCGTAGCAGGTTATGGCGTCTCTAGCAAGAGTCTGTCTAGCAGATAGAAGAAATGGCTACACTCACAGCATCTGGGTCTCAACCAATGCGTGATGAGGGTGGCCGGCCACCAGATTATGGCGTTAGGGGCGATCGCTCACAGCAGAGTTCTGCAATAAATCCTGTAGATGGATAATCAACGGCTCATCTGGAGCGGTATCGAGATCTAGACTGACGGCAAACCGATGCCCCTTTGCCGTGACGTGCAGATGACGAATAGGAGTCTGGGCAGGCACTACCGCAAAGCGAAACTGCCCATTAGTATCGGTGACAGTCGAGCGGTTGAGAACTGGCAGCTCGACCCGCGCACCTACAATGGGGCTGTTGCCAGGGCCAACCACTTGCCCTAGCAGCGGCATGCTGGGTGATATCTGAACCTCAGGTGCAACTCGAACGGTGGGCGAGGTGGGATGGGGGCGATCGCGCTTGAGAGGCATCCGCAACACAAAAGCCGGACGCGGAATAATGTGCAGCGCTACCCATAGCGAAACCGGAATGGAATCCATCTGAATTTCGAACTCAGGATTTTCGATGGCTGCAAAAATTAGCTGACCTAATAGACAATGCGCCGCTTCCGGTGACTCTGCCCACGTTGTTACTAAGTAATGCAGGGAAACCTGATGCGGTAGCGGCAACGTGGCGCTCGCAGAGGGCTTGTAGACCAGATCGAGCAAGTATAATCCGATGCCTTTTCCTGACTGAGTATCGTTAGGTGCAGCGAATGATACATCTGCTGATTTCACAACAGAATTAGCCCAATCTTTCAAACTACGATCGATATGCTCGATCATACCCATACACCTAATTGAAACTTCATGAAGTAGTCCTAAGGTAAATATCCTTCATACACTCCATACACAATTAATTTATAGTGCACGGCTTATTAAGCGCTGTTGAAATACCCTAATTCAAGACTAAAAATTGACCTAATTTAATGTAATTTCATGAAAAAGTCGAAAGGTGAAAAGCAACTTTAGAATGTGAGCGGTAATACCAAATCGTGCTTGGCTATCCTTGGTTGGGCAGGGCGAATGCCATTCATCCCTACGGATTGACGGTTGTGGAACCGGGGATATGGGATTCGGATTTAGTGTAATGAGTCCTCGACAGGTAATTTCTGGTAGTGGTCTAGATATGTGAACAAGTGGATCAAATAGCTCGACCAACCTCATAGCAGTTGATCAAAATCCAATCAAATCAATATCATGCAAATGCACTGGCTCAGAAAAGCGAATCGCCTTGCGGATCAGTCGTTTAATTCGCGTTCTCAAGGTCAGATGTTTTCGCGGGGATGCCATCCGCTTGAATATGCGAGCAAGTTACGTTAGAAGGCGTTTGCAGTCGTCGATGGAGGCATTTTGCGCCATGGCAGCAACGAGGCCGTCGTAATGTTCACGCTTGGTTTCAATCAACGTTTTTGCTTGGAGCGCGGCCCAACGCTGCTTTAGCACCGCTTCAGAGGGAGAGCACTTGAGAATGTTCCACAGCGTGCGAATTTGGGCGCGATCGCTCTCTCCTCCTTCCGCATTGCCATAGATCACCTGCTCTGCGGCGATTCCTGCCATCCACACCTGACAAAACTGATCAACCCGCTGCGCTGAAAGCTGCCCAGTCGCGGCTTCAGCTTCTAACTCAGTCGTGTCAAAGCTAACACCGCCAACGCCCAATTGCCCTTGGCGAAACGCCTCCCACGCGCTGAGGGTATACCCGGTGATCGGAATTCCCAAATGGTGCGCCACCAGAAAATGCCCGGCCTCGTGGTGCAGCACCCGTTCTCGATGCTCCGGCGAAAATCGGGCGATCGCATCCACCAACAGCGTGCTGCCGCGATTCTGCCAGCCCAGCGTATCGACTGCTGCCAACCCCATGACCCCGGCCACGGCGATCGCCGGAACTGCAGGCGGGATGTGAATCAACGGCCCCACCAGCACAGAGAGGACGACTGCAAAAATCGAAATCGAAATAATGTTGAGTGAGGTCTGTTGCACAGTTGTTCTGATGTTCTGATTATTTTTTCTGATTTGGAGAAGAGCACCCATCAAGCTTGAGCGGATTCCCTATGGTTTAATCGTGTCTCAAAGCGCTGTTGTGCCTATTAAAACTCCTCTCTATCGGAAGGTAGCGCCTCACCGGGTCAACTGCCTCAATCGCTCGAAAGAAATCGGGTTTAAATCAGCTTCAATAGGAGAAAGAGATTATCCCTTTCATACCGCTTTAATTAATACCGCTTTAATACAGAGAGGCCTCCGGTGGATTCACAATACCAGCACGGCGCAGCGCACCAGCCCGGCGATGTGATCAACGACCGTTATGAAATCCTAGCGTCTTTAGGAATGGGCAGCATGGGCACCACCTACCAGGGGCGAGATCGGGTGCTGGGTGGGGCGATCGCCGTCAAAACGCTGTCTCTGCGGCAAGCGGGCGATTGGAAGCTGCTAGAGCTGTTTGAGCGCGAGGCCCGCGTCCTTAAAACCCTCAGCCATCCCGCCATCCCCCAATACATTGACTATTTTCATCTCGACACACCGAGCGATCGCCAGTTTTATCTCGTGCGAGAGCTGGCAGAAGGCGTCTCCCTAACCGAGTGGATCGAGCAGGGCGGTCGCGCCGACGAAGACACCGTCAAAGCTATGGCGATTCAACTGCTGACGGTGTTGGACTATTTGCACCGGCTAACGCCTCCGGTCATTCACCGCGACATCAAGCCCGAAAACGTGATTCGGCGAGAGGATGGGCAGCTTTACCTTGTGGACTTTGGCTCCGTGCAGGATATCTATCGCTACACCATGAGCAAGAGCGGCACTTTTGTGGGCACGGTCGGCTACATGCCGCTAGAGCAGTTTCGCGGCGAGGTTTTTCCCTCCTCAGATCTGTATGCGCTGGGCGCAACGCTGGTGTATGTGCTCACCAGGCGATCGCCCGATGCGCTACCCCAAAAGCGCATGAAGCTCGACATCCGCCCCTACCTCAGCACCTCGCCCGCCTTTACTCGCTGGCTAGAGCACCTGCTAGAACCTGCCATTGAAGACCGCTTTCAAACCGCACAGGAGGCTCTCGATGCCTTGCAGTGGGGTTACAGCGACCTGCCCGATCATCCCCACAAACCCGCCGGAAGCCGCATTGTCCTGCACCGCAGCAGCGATCACCTCACCCTCGATTTACCCCCGGCTGGCATCAAAACCGGCAGCACCGGAATCTTCGTCTTTGCCGTGTTCTGGGTTGGCTTTATTGCCGCTTGGACGATTGGGGCCATGTCCATGGGTGCGCCGATTTTCGTTGGTCTGTTTTCAATTCCCTTTTGGCTGATTGGGCTGGGCATGTTGAGCACCGCCTTTTCCGGCATGTTCACTCGCGTTCGCCTCAGTCTTGATCGGCAGCAGTTTGAGCTGGAGTGGAGATGCCTGGGCTTTAAGCGCAAAGCCGCAGGACGCACCCGTGATTTGATCACCGCTGAGGTCAGTGCAAACCCCAATATCAAGATCGACGACCAGCCGCTCGTCTCTTGCTTGCTAAGAGAAGGAGTGTATGAGCACCGCTTTGGCTATACCCTGCGCCCTATTGAACGAGAGTGGATTGTGGCAGAAATTACAGAATTTCTAAAACAGGTCAACCGTTAAACCCGGGTGAGATTTGGGTCATGATCGGGGAAAGCGGCGACTATGCCCTAGCGCTACCTAATCTAGAACTCTCTAGACCGACCTGCAAAAAATCGCGATGTAATTACTCTAGCGAATCGTTCGACGGCATGACGGACTCTCTCGTCTACCCATTGCTTCAGCAGCTTTTGCAGGTGCGATCGCTCACCTTTAGCACCCACAGCCGCAGCGCCACCGGCTGGAGTGGGCAGGGCGCTGGCACAGTCCGCGTTACGCTGCCGATCGACGCCTGTGTGGTTTGGCAGGAACAGGGAACCTGGCAAAATCAGCAGGGAACGGTTATGCCCTTTCACAACCGCTATCGCTGGACTGGGGTAGGCGATCGCCGCTTGAGACTAGAGCACTTGCGCTTCCAAACTCCTGTTCACCTAGTCGATTTGGTGCCCCACAGCAGCGACCCCAACCCCCAGATCTGGCAAGCAGAGCAGCCCCACGCCTGCGGAGACGACGCCTACGGTCTCCGCCTCCAGCGGCATGACATGGCGCTGCAGATGGATTGGGCCATCACTGGCCCCCACAAGCAGGAGCATATTGTGTATTGGTATCGCTATCGTGCCAGCGGGGACTAAGCTCAGCCGACCTAGAAGGATTGAGAGCATCAGGCTTGACGCAGTTCTACCCGCTATCCAGCATTCCGGTGCTAGCATCAACCGCTACAGCAGGCGCAACTGCGACGACTGAGCAGCGGGTTCTGCGTGGGTGAGAGCAGTGTCGCGGCTTGCATACTCTAATTCAGCGTCTGCTGTGGCTGACAACAGGGCGTTAGCCGCCGTGATTAGATCCGGCTCCAGCTCCTTTAGAGTGGGCTGGTGAGCAATGTAAGACTTGAGCGCATCAATCGGGTCAATGCTATGCCCCACGCCCAGCTCTGGCAGGCGCGGTCGAGCCAATTGGCTCACCAGCTCGGGATAGATCGTGTAAGTATGCGCCGGTTGAAGCGCCGCGTGAACCGCCGCGTTCTCAATCTGGGGCAGTTGGTCGGGGTGAATTTGGTAGACCAGACGCACCACCGCATCGTGAATGGAGGCTTGGGCGATCGCCCGAATCAGCTCGTCCTGCGGGTCGTCTGCGGTAACCAGATTGACCCGAATTGTGAGGAAGGAGCGCACTGGCAGCGGACAAAAATCGATCTGAGCTTTGCCGCATTCTAGCTCCACTAGCACATAGCCCTTAGCTTCATCTTCTTCGCTAAAGTCAACCCGTTCAATGCTGCCAGGGTAAACCACAGGGGGGCGATCGCATAGCACCTGATGGCGATGCACATGCCCCAACGCTACATAGTCAAAGCAGTCGCGCGCCAGCAGCGCCATGGGCACTGTAAACCCCTTGCCCGCCGCCAAGAACCGCTCTGCCCCAAAGCTAGCCGTATCGGTCATCAAATGCGCCAGCAACACCGTCGGTAGCGTTGGGTCAAGCTGGCGGATCTCCCCTTCTAGCGCTACCCGCAGGCGGTCGATCAGCAGCTCTTGAATATCCCCAATAGACAGAGTCTCGGTATCGGGGCGGGTGAGCAAGGCCGAACGCGTCAGCCAGGGCAGCGTCACCACTTGCACGGCGCCTGCACGGGTGTCAATGCGGTGGGTTTGCAGGCGATCGCCCACAATAAATTTGGGCACCCCCAACGTGCGATAAATGCACAGACTGGCGCCCCCCTGCCCCTGAGAATGCTGATCGTGGTTGCCCACTAGCAGCACAGTCGGGATATCAGCATCTACCAGCCGGTGAAACTGGCGGGCAAACGCATCTTGCACTACGGGCGGCGGCGTGGCATCAGGAAAGGCATCGCCACCAAACAGCACCAGATCTACAGGATCTGCCAAGGCGCGATCCATGCAAAGGCTGAGGCTATGCTCAAAATCATCAAGCCGGGTGTTGCGTCCGGTTTCGGGATTAATGCGCCCGTGGGAGAATCCACTACCAAGGTGGATATCTGACAAATGCAGAATCTTAATCATGGGGGATGACGTACCGCGTTCACGATTGCGTCTAAAAAAGACAGCACAGCTGGCTTGACGAAGACCCGCCACGACAAACAATCGTACTAATTAAGCTCCTTTATTCTGTACCCATTTTGCAGGAACGATTCACTTTATTTTTCCAGAGCACCCCAGCACCTTCTCTTGTTCCCTAGGCATACCGGAATTTGGGATAAGCTCAAACCTCTGATTGAGTGACAAATTTTCTACAGGGCACCTCGATTAATTTAAATTTATTGAGAATAAAGCCAAGTTATTGAGAATTGCCTACGAGACTCCAAGGGTTGCTGAATAGCAGTATGAATTTGCGGAATTCTAAATGAGCCCCCAACACGTCTAGCCCTTGATTCATATTCCAAATCAGCAATGCCGAAAATCATATCGGGGCTATTAGTACTTTGTTCATCACTACAACTTATCCTTACTTGTTTGGGATTACCGATGCCTCGAACTGTACTCCGCTTTCCCGTCGTCGCATGCTATGGAACAAGTCCGCTTAATCGGCCACACTATGGACTCAGAGGGTGCAGGGGTTAGCGGACTACAATTCTTAAGTTAATTGGCCGGACTTAATATTAGGCAGCGCTGCCCCCTTTTTTGAAACTCGGCCCGCTTGCATCCTGCGATGGAGTTCGACAGGCTGGCGCCTTCTTAGCTCCAGTCTTCACGTTGAGAGCCACGCCCTTTGTAGACTTGGGCTACTTGATGAATGGCGCGAGTTTTCTCGAACAGGGCGTCTTCGGTGAGCTGCCACTGAGTCAGCGCTTTATCCAAATCAGTCTTAATATCTTGGGCACCGGGGAAGCCATCATAGCGAATGCGGAGACGGGCTAGCTCGGACAGGTTATAGTCGCTAGGGTCGCCGGTTAATAGCGCATCTACAATTTGGCGATCGCTCTTCCATAGGGGATGCGTTTGCTCTTTAGGGGTGGAGTTTTCAGAAGCGTGAGCCATAGGTGCTGGGTCTACCCGTCTAGTAAAAACCGTGAAGCGTGTGATGCAATGCAGCCCTAAGGTAGCCGAACAGGCTATGCTAGCGTTCTAGTGTAGCAGATTGCGATTAATCCCCAGCTTATACATTCTCCGCAACGGGGTGCAGGCGTGGATATTGCCATTATTGGAGCCAGCGGCGACTGCGGTCGAGAAATTGTCACCCAGCTTTTAGTGTCGCGGGTGCTGCTGCCGACGGAACGGCTGCAGCTGGTGGGGCGAGCAGAGGGCACGAGCGCGCGGGTGCTAGCGGGCATGGGCAGCGACCTCAACGACGCCTATGCCGAAATGGCTCCTGAACTAGATGTGGCGCTGCGTCCCGAAGACATCGTGGGAGATGTGATTGTGATGACAGCAGGCGCAACGGTAGGCGGTGCTCTCACCTCTCGGGCGGAGCTAGCCGCCGTAAATCTTCCTGTATTTGAGCAATACGCTCGGGCGATCGCCCGCTATGGCAGTGGGCATGAGGTCGTCGTGGTTGTCACAAACCCACAAGAGCTTGCGGTCGAAGTGTTTAGCCAGTACCTAGGGCGACACCGCGTCGTGGGGATTGGGGCCTATTCTGATTCGCTGCGATTTCGGCGAGAGATCGCAGTAGATATGGGCGTCAGGCGACAGCTGGTGCAGGGGTTTGTGGTAGGGGAGCACGGCGATCGGATGGTGCCGCTGTGGAGCAGTGTCAAAATTCAAGGCATGGATGCAGAAGAGCTAGATGGAGCCTTAACCCGACTGCGTCAGGGGCATGCCGTGCCCGATTTTCCCGATTATGTCAGTCAAGAACGGACGGCGGTGCTGGCGCTGGTTAAAGCGGGGGACATTTCAGCTGCCTATGACTATGTCGATCGCCTCTCGCCCGATCTGCGGGTCGTCATCAAGCCGTTCATCACCCACTTGTCGGGCGCAAAGACGATTTCTGCCACGGCCAACGTCACAGTGGATTTAGTCAAGGCCCTGATGGACGGGCGTGAAATTGTGGTGTCAGGGCAGGTGCAGCTCCGGGGCGAGTTTTGCGACATTCACACTCCAATGGGCGTGCCGATCGTGCTCACCCCCTTTGGCTGGACTCAGGTTATCCCGATTCCCATTTGGAATGAGGAAGAGAAGCTGCTCCGGCAGATGGCGGCGTTTCTAAGTCAGCGACTCGCGGAGGATTTGCAGCGTGACTGAGCAGCGGTGGGTGTTTGTGATTCGGGCGCTCGATAAACCAGGGACGATGACAGCGGTGGCGTCGGTTTTCTCGAATCGCGGGGTGTCGCTAGAGGCCACGCTGGGCAGCGGCATCGACGCCAGCACGACGGCAGATGCGCGGCTGATCATTAGCTTTCGCGCCACAGAGGCCAAGAAGACAACGCTGTATCGAGCCACTCAGCGGCTTTCTAGCGTGGTCGCGGTGGCGGTGTATGCGCAGGATGATCCAGGGTTGCGGGCGATCGCCCTCGCCCAAATTTCCGACCTTACCTGTGTAGATTTAGCCAATAGCCTGATTCACAGCGAGATCATTGCCAAAACCCCAGACCACACCACCCTGCTGCTGGCCGGTTGCCCTCGCGCCATTGAGCACCTGCTGACGCAGCTTCGACAGCAGCAGATCTTGCTGGATGTGGTGATGGCACCCATTGGCATCTGATCTAACGCTACTGTTTATACACATCTCGGCCCTCACCCCCTCAGTCCCCCTCTCCCAAAAATTGGCGAGGGGGAGGCCAGACAAGTCGTTCCGGCTCCCCTTCGCTCGGTCTGGGCTACTAAGTACACGTAAGTCTTCCGATTGAAGATTCGCCTGGGTTGATCCCCCCCAGCCCCCCTTGGCAAGGGGGGGAACCGAATCAGAAGTCCCCCTTGTTAAGGGGGATTTAGGGGGATCTCAACGGATTTGCCATAGTCATGACAGTTTGTGTGTACTTTAGTAGCCCGTTTTGGGAGAAGGGGGTGGGGGATGAGGATAAAGCTCTAGTCGCAGAGGTTTCAGGACTTATGTAGACACAGGAGGATCCAACGAGCGGCCAAGGCAGGGTGCAGAGTCGCCCCATCAGAAGCGATACACTAGACCCAGATTCTGTCTTTGTTCTTCTGCCGCTGCCCATGGCTCCTCTGTTAATTTTGGTTGATGGTCACTCACTGGCCTTTCGCTCTTACTTTGCCCATTCCAAGAGCCAAGAGGGGGGCTTGCGCACCTCCACGGGGATTCCGACCAGCGCCACCTACGGCTTTCTCAAGTCGCTGATGGATACGATGACGAAGGAGAACCCACAGTATCTGGCGATCGCCTTTGACCCCGCAGAACGCACCTTCCGCCACGAACAAGATGAAACCTATAAAGCCGGACGGCCCGACGCGCCGGAGGATTTTTTGCCCGATTTAGCAAACCTTCAGGCGGTGCTGCTGGCGCTGAACCTGCCGATCTATACCGTGCCCGGATACGAAGCCGATGATGTGATTGGCACCCTAGCGCGCAAGGCCAGCGCCGAGGGCTATCGGGTCAAGATTCTGACGGGCGATCGCGACATGTTTCAGCTGGTCGATGC
>JBGTOF010000391.1:0-3339 GCA_041742695.1 Elainellales cyanobacterium
TATGAATAAAGGATTTTTGCCGAGACAGCAGATTTGAGATTTTTCAGGAGATTGAACGAAGGCAGTGGGTTTCAGCCGCTATTTTGACCGTCTGGGCTGTCCATCATGAGACTCAAAAAAGTTTTCTGCACCACTAAGGTCGCTTGATTGTGGCCATTGCCGATGAATTAGTCGATTATCTGAGCGAAAAATATCGGGTTGAGGTGGAGAAGCGGGTCTACTTCAGCAGTGATGACGAGAGTGTCTTAGTGGGCATTCCCGATGTAGCTGTAGCCACCAGAAACTCAGGGCAACGGGCTAAGAGTAGTGTGACATTCCCCCTACCGGTGCAGCCTGAACAAGTTACCGTGCCCATGGCGACAGAGGTCACAGAGCGATATCTAGAAATTCGGGAAGTCGCAACGGGCATGGTGGTTACGGTGATAGAACTGCTGTCGCCCACCAATAAGCGACCGGGAGAGGGGCGCATCGCCTACCTGCGGAAGCGAAACCAAGTGTTAACCAGTGGGTCGCACCTGGTGGAGATTGATTTGCTGCGAGGGGGACAGCCGCTGCCGCTGTCGGGTGGATGCCGAAGTGACTACCGAATTGTGGTCAGTCGGGCCGAGCAGCGCCCGACGGCTGACCTGTATGGGTTTGACCTACAACACCCCATTCCACCGTTTCCAATACCCCTACTGCCAGGGGAGGAGGAGCCAATTTTGACGCTACAGCCCCTGCTCAATCGGGTCTACGAAAAGGGACGGTATCATCTAGCGATTGATTACGGACAACCCCCAGTGCCGCCATTAAAGCGAGACGCTTCAGAAGGAGCCGCAAAATAGATACCAAATCGCCGTTGGTCTAAAGGTCTATCACGGTCGGTTTAAGGAAGGCCCCGCCGTTGAGTGTCCCGACGCTAACGAAGTGAAGGAGTTGGGCGATCGCCTAGAGAAATATGCGCTGGACGGTGCCCCATCCTGGGAAGACCTGACCGCCTTCTAAATCAGCCTTTAGCCTCTTTCAACCACTCTCTCGCCCAAACTGCATCAGCACTCTCCAGCGGCGGCACCGGGTCTTGGGCATAATTAATGACCAAGCTATAGCCCGAGCGATCATAAATACCATCCAACAGCCCCTTCAAATCCACCACCGGAATTTGATCCCCCGATTGCAGCGGCAGCTCAAACAAGGGAATCGGGTCTGCCAGGTTAAACCCATACCAACTAGCCTGGGGCCGCAGGTCTTGAGGGCTCACCAAAATACGATAAGCAGAAGGCTCAACCCCTTGCGGTATCACCAACGGGGGCCACTGGCGCAGCAGGTCAATTTCTACAAAATTACAGAGGCTGCCCAGCAGCGTCGCTCGTTTCGTTTCATACTCTACCCGTCCCCGGCCAGGGCGCTTGTTCGTCGGCGATAGCACCTCCACCACAGTTATCACTTGGCTTGTCGCAATCTCTCGAATTTCTAAATAGCCCTGCCGAATCGTTTCCGGAATCGTCAGCGTCACCATCACTGCATCGCTGGGGCGAGGTGCCCTAGCCGGTGCAACAGTGCTCTGGGCACGCTGCCGTTGTCCTTGCGCCACTGCAACATCCGGCACCCCAACCACAATAGAGTCTTGACCCTCCACTTGGTAGACGCGCTCTTCAATCAACACCTGATATTTGGGCAGCAGCTTTGGCGCTAAATCATCGGCGATCGCCGTCATCAAGCGAGGGTGAATATTCGGCCACGCCCTAGGATGCTCAAGGTAAGGATCCATGCCGGGGAATGGAGAGGGCATTGGAGACAACTCAGAATGAAGTTGTTTTTAGTCTAGGCCAGAAGCAACGGCAGACAGCAGACAACCCCTTGCCTCTGCCGTTCCGATGATTCCTGCCTGCTGCCATCACCCCTTGATTGCCCGCCGCGCCAGCTTGCTATAGGTCTTCGCCGTCTCATAGGGCAGCTCTAGCTCCTCTGCAATAGTTTGCAGCGAGTCGCCCAGCTCCCGCCGTGCCAAAATCGTCGCCCAGGTTTCGGCAGAGTCGTGAGCGCGAGTGCCGCCTGTGCGCTTCTTTTGGTTCACAAAGTGCGTCGTCAGTTCATCAATGCGCTCGGCCAGCAGTCGTTGAGCCATGGGCATCGCCTGGGGCTCGGCCTGGCTCAGGTGCCACCCCAGGTGCGTTTGTCCCAGGCCAAAGGTCGTTTTGTGGCCCGTGCCGCAGTAGGGCGCATAGTGCCCCAGCGTATAAAACAGCTGCACATACTCAGCCGTGTCGTCGGCCTTGCCCCCTAGCCCATAGGTCACCGCTCCCGTAAACCCCGTCACCGCGCCGCGCTTGCCCGCCACAATTTTCTCACTGGCCAACTCGTGCCGCTGAAACACCACATGGTCATCCACCCAATCGAGAAAATCATCCTGATCCACTGGACGGTTGGCAAACTCATTCCACCGCCGCAGATAGCTGTGGAATACATTCCTCGGCCAGGGCAGCGGCAGATGGTGGCCCTTGCGACGAAAACTAGTGGGGCTGACAAAGGTAAGGCTGAGGCTGCGCCCTGGCTCTACCGCTGCCAGCTTGGCATAGGTGGTCGGCGCTTGGGCCAGACTCACCTGGCGGATTGTCAGCGGTGCATCTCTGAGCGCAACTTCCTCGGGCAGATGCTTGAGCCATTGGGCTAAGCCCTTCACCACCGGCTTCGTCAAGCCATTGACATACCATTGGTAGGTCTTCCCTGCTTGCAGTTGCAGGCTACGACTCTGGGTCGAAAACTGCCCACTCAGCCCGGAAATATTAAAGGCTTTGTCGGTTTCGCCATCGTGCAGCTGCGCCGACAGCGCTGGGTCAAACTCCTGAATCTGCTGCAAAAACCAGGCGTGCAGACCAATGGTGTACTGCGGATACAGCTCGTAGGCGTGGTCGGCCACCAGGTCAAACCGCAGGCTGACTAGCTCCGTTGCAGCAGGCCACAGGGTTTTGGCGCTCAGGTCTAATTCGGTTCCTTGGGCAACGTTGGAGGCAGCTCTAGGCATAGGGTCACCGGAATGCTTAGGCCTAGTATATTTCAATCCCCTCGGGGGGAAGCTGGTTTTACTGCTTTTTTGGCAGGAGTGCAATATGCAGTCTCTATATCTCACGCTCAATCGGCTCTCGTCCCCTGCTGGTGTGAGCGTTCTTAGACTGCTGCTGAGATTGCTGCTGGCTCGCTAGGGTCACAATATGCTGAGCGAAGGCGATCGCCTCCTTCTTGCTCTGCTTGTCATGGATCAACCTCACCGTCTCACTCCCGGCTACCAGCATCAAGGCCACCTCCTTGGCCGAGCATCCATCCCGCAGCGCCCGCTGGGCCACCCGCAATTCCAAACTCGCT
>JBGTOF010000396.1:0-10148 GCA_041742695.1 Elainellales cyanobacterium
CAGTCTGTCAAGATAGCGGCCATCAGAGCAGAGCGGTCGGCTAGAGTCAGCTCCCCAGTGTAGCGAGCGTGGGCAAACAGTTCAGCGATCGCCCCAGGAATTAAGTTGAGCTGCATTAACATCATGGCTGAAGAGGAAAAAACGATTTCAGGAAATCACGGTTTAACGACGCATTCGTTATTCTCATAATCCCCTGTCTGCTAGATTTTCTTGGTGATTGAATCACGGCTTTGCACGTGATTTATCTGATGAAAGTGTGTGACGAAAATGGACACGGGAGGTGACACAATTCGGTTAATTGTGTGACATAGATCACAGGATTGCGGTGTTGCGCCACAGAATGTCGACAGCATAAAACGCAAAGCCGTTGGGGAATCTAGATTCCATGGAATTAGGGATGCCTGATCTAGGGTTAATAGCGCTTTTGCTCTATCAATGCTGTAACTCTGCCGGTATTACTAACAGGACAGATTTAATAGGGCGTTCGATGCGATCGCCCGCTCCATTGACTCGCCCATAGATGGCCTGTCCCTCAATCCACAGCCCGGCAGAACTACCGCCATCCAGATTAAGTGCGTCGGTAGCCCCTAACGATGCCAGAAACTTTGCCATTTCTTCTAAAGAAATTCCTGAATGAGTAGGGGCTTCTGACTGCTGTGCTGCCATTGCCAGCAGCACATCGCCATTAGGCAACAGGGCGATTGCACTGCGCGCATTCCGCCCACTACTGCCCAGAGCATCCCGCACGCTGCCCTGCTCATCTACTGTTAAGAAAGCTTCAGTGGCAAGCGCTAGATCAGGTAGGATGCGTGGCCCTGCACCCACAGCATCGAGTAGAACGCAATCGGGTGGAGTAAGGTCTAGATGCTGAGCGATGGCGTAGCGATCGCCCGTTGTGCAGCGATAGCGACGGAATTCTGAGCGATTCAAAATCTGCGGTAGGTGAACGGTGAGATCAGGATTTTGCATCAGCCGCTCGTTATCTTGGGGATCGGCCACAGGTTCTCCGTCCACCACAATATAAGAGGTCGTGAGCTGGTTTTGGGGGTCAAAAAAACCAGCGTTGATTGCTGCTGCAGGCGGCATAGTTAACTCTGCTCCGTTCTGCACAAACTGGGGCAGCGTCTGCAAAGACTCCGATACAGCAGGCACAATCGCCCACCCCTGACTTACCGGAATTTGCGCCACATGCACGGTGTAGTGCTCAAACGTATACGCTTGATAGGTAATGGATGCAGGGTCTGGAACCGGAGCGATCGCCCCATTCCGATCAGTCACAGGAGGGGTCGCCTCCGCGAGCATAGCCAGAGCTGGCGCTTCGCTGCCCTGCTGCCGATGCATATAGAGACTGAGCGCCAGCAAACTCACGCTGCTCAGCAAGGCGAGCGATCGCCCACAAAGTTGCCAGTTGCGTATTGGCATCGCATGTCCTAGACCAAAAATTACAAACTTGCCGTATCAGCCACGCCCAATCTTAGCCCAGTTCTGGCTTCTGTCTTCATGGTTTGGCTGTCTCTAGCGCAATAGCTGACAGGCCTAGCTCCAGCAGCGACGCCAACGGCCTTAGCCACGGCCTTCGTGAAGTTGAATCATTCAGCCAAATAAAGTTAACGCTCACCCGCCATCAAAAAAAAGCAATTTATGAACGACCCTAAAAAATAGGCCAGCATTGAGAGTTCCATCACTTTGGCATCAAGCGCCTTTCACAGCAAGGGGTTCAGCCACACACTATGCTATCTGAGCTCCTAACTGCATCCCGGACTCTCTCATAAATCCCAGAAAAATCTGAGCCAAACCCGCCAAAAGCATTGCAAAACCAGGGGGAAACCCTAAATTTTTGTTATATTAGTTTACATATAGATGCAATCCTTCATAACAACACCGTCATGACCCTCAAACAGCGACTCTCGTCTCTCGCCTTGACTGCACTCAGGCCAAATTTTGTGCCCAACTACCCTTCTCAGATTGCCTGGACGATTCTGCGTGTTGTGGCTGGAGTTGTTATGGTTCACAACGGTTTAGACAAGCTTGGGAACATCGAAAGCTTTGCTGAGGCCTATGTGAAAGTGATTGGTCTACCATTCCCTATTTTCTTTAGCTATGTAGCGGGCTACACAGAGTTGATTGCTGCTCCGCTGTTAGTGCTCGGCTTTTTGACGCGACCTGCTGCACTGGGCCTATGCTTCACAATGTTGGTTGCTATCTATCATCACGTTAAGGTTGCTGGTTTCAGCATCCCTTATCTAGAGCTATCGGCGCTCTACGCGACTGTATTCCTGTTCTTCTTAGTAAATGGTGCAGGTTTATTCTCTGTGGATTCTTTGCTGGCAGGCTGGCTAAGCGCAGCTCTACCGGGCGAATCTAAGGCCCCAGTTGAGAAGCAGGCTGAACTGTCGAAGGCGGCTTGAGCGATCGCTCTTGACTAGTCCGCTTCGATCTTTTGACTCACCAAAGCACTGACAAGAGTTCCGTAGATTTTCTTGGTAATAATATCTAGAGAATGATCATGCGAGGTGCAAGCGCACTCTACGCAATCGGGAATTAACAGACTCAACTTGTCCTTGATATACCTCTCTCAATCACGCACTCTATGACGCCATAGAGTGCTTTTTTATGACCGTTATGCCTGTGATAAAGCGTTGGAGGCGTCGTGAAACCTGACCCTGTAGAGATTTTACGCACTGCTGCCCCACTGACACGAAGTGCTCTCTGTATTATGGACTGGCGTTAAGCGACGTTATCCCTGGTTTGAAGCGCATCTGAGGATCAAACTCCCACCTACTCGATCAACCCAGGTCAAACCCTAAGGCGATGCGCGCCCTATTGATGAATCTCCCAGCTGGGCTGCTTGACGCTATCTACCGGAACCGATGCAATCAATCTACCCCGCACCAGAATATTGATATGGTGCGCTAACCTTAGCGCTGCAACAGGCTCTCGTAAAAGCAATCCGGCGGCGGCCAGCTGCTCTGCGGTTAAGCGATCGCGGCAGTCAATTCGCAGTGTGCCCCATCGCCGCGACACCCGACATTGGCGCAGTTCTTGAAGCTGTTGCCACTGCGCCGCGTCTTCCCGGTAATAATCCAAGATGAGTTTTGTGAGTTGCCCAAACCAGTTCATGGTTCCACTGTCCTTAATGCAGCAATGAATTACAGCGATAGTTCTAGATGCCCTGTGCCTTGTGTTGAACGCTAGGCCCGTTGGGCTTCGTTACATTGAAGCTGTGTGCAGAGAGTGTGCTGTTGCATCGGGTCGCTCTCTCGCACGCCTTCATTCAAGCGCACTTTGCAGGCGCACTCGAGATGTTGCAAGAAGATTTAATGCAGGGGCGATCGCCCCTTTTCTAGCCAAACCGCTGCAACCACTGGTGCCAGAGCAGTTTGCGTGATTAGACACCCCCACCTGAGTCGTTACAACCAGTAGCGTTTCTTCAAACTTTCACACAAACCTTAGACGTAACCCCATTCGAATTCTTTTACAAAACGTGATGCGCTCAGCCCTATTCCTAAAGATTGGTTACGATTGGGCTCCTGGCGGAATGTGACCGTTTTAACTCCATCTGGTATCTTTCATCACTGATTGTCCCCTCCCCTTTTCCGGTAGTGTAGGGAGGAACTTGAGCCTAGCCGTGTTGAGGAGTGCATCGCTCCGCTGCGGTTTTGCTTGATCCACGCCCTTGTCAACTCCATTCTGCATCCAAGAACCGTGCAAATCGATACTTACGATCCTGGTGACTTTTATGATGAATTGTTTGAAGGGATGGGCATCCCCCGCCCCGAGGCTGCGCCGCTGATCAATCGAATCAAATCTCTCAGGATCGACGAGCTGCAACAGCGTCAGTCTGCTGCGCAGAGCGCACTGTTCAAGCTCGGAGCTACGTTTAACGTCTACAGCGATAACCAGGGCACCGAGCGCATCCTGCCATTCGACATTATTCCCCGAGTGGTCTCAGCGCCCGATTGGGAATGGCTAGAGCAGGGGTTGAAGCAGCGCATTCGAGCACTCAATTTATTCTTAGACGACATTTACAATGATCAAAACATTCTGAAGGATGGCGTGATTCCCGCTGAAATCATCCACTCTTCAAAGGGATTTTTAGAACCCTGCAAAGGCTTCTCACCGCCGCATGGCATCTGGTGCCACATCACGGGAACTGACCTAGTGCGCGATCGCGACGGGCAATGGTATGTGCTAGAAGACAATTTGCGTTGCCCCTCTGGTGTGTCTTATGTGCTCGAAAACCGGCGAGTGATGAAAACCACCTTCCCGCTGGTGTTTAACCAACTTCCAATTATGCCGGTAGATGACTATCCCAGTCAGCTCCTCGAAACGCTGCTGAATCTTGCCCCCCCCGGGCTGCCCGACCCGACGGTAGTGGTGATGACACCCGGCACCTATAACTCTGCCTATTTTGAGCATTCGTTTTTAGCCCAGCAAATGGGAATTGAGCTGGTGGAAGGGCGCGATCTGGTGGTGGCTGATGGGTATCTGCAGATGCGGACGACGAAAGGCTTGCAACGAGTAGATGTCGTGTATCGCCGGATTGATGACGACTTTTTGGATCCGGAGGCGTTTCGTTCCGATTCAATGCTGGGGGTGCCTGGCCTGATGGAGGTCTATCGGCAAGGTCGGGTAGCGCTGGCAAATGCCCCTGGCACCGGAGTCGCAGACGACAAGGTGATTTATGCCTATGTCCCTAAGATGGTGGAGTATTACTTGAATGAGGAGCAAATTATCCCCAATGTGCCCACCTATCTCTGCTGGGAACCAGCGGATCAAGCCTATGTGCTGGATCACCTAGATGAGCTGGTGGTGAAAGCCGCGAATGAGTCAGGCGGCTATGGCATGTTGATTGGCCCCCATGCCACTGAAGAAGAGCGCGCTATCTTTGCTGAAAAGATCACCGCCCAGCCACGCAACTATATTGCGCAGCCAACGCTGACTCTATCGCGGGTGCCAACGCTGGTGGGCGATCGCTTCGAAGGCTGTCATGTCGATTTGCGCCCCTATATCCTCTACGGAAAAGAGATATACGTCAGCCCGGGAGGGTTTACTCGTGTGGCACTGCGGAAAGGATCGCTCGTGGTGAATTCATCCCAAGGCGGAGGGGGGAAAGATACTTGGGTGATTGCAAGCAAACCGCAATCACCCTCACAACAGCAGTCGCAATCCTAGGTTGCAATCCTTAGCGTGATAGAAGTGAGAGCCCCTATCGGGTCTACCACGCTTTTCTGAAGACCGTCAGCCTGTGACATTCATGCGAGCAAAACTTGGTCAGAGGCTTTGCTCAGAGTATGCCTTGATGTGTGTTGCTGGTTGAGCTGGCCCTATCTCTCTATCTATAGCGCTACGATTTCTTGTCCCTTCCCTAATCTTTGATCTAGAACCATGCTGAGTCGCGTTGCAGAATCTATCTTCTGGCTTAATCGCTATGTAGAGCGGGCAGAAAATATTGCTCGATTCATTGATGTCAATCTCAACCTGTCGTTGGACTCTCCCTTAGGGGTTGATCAACAGTGGTCACCCTTGGTTAAGACCAGTGGCGATCAGAGCTTCTTTAAGGAGCACTATGGCGAGGCCAATGTAGAGAAGGTGATTCAGTTTTTGACGTTTGACACGCGCTATCGCAACTCTATTTTGTCGTGCCTAAAGCTAGCCCGCGAAAACGCTCGCAGCGTGCGCGAGATTATTTCATCTGAAATGTGGGAGCAGGTGAATGATTTTTACATGATGGTTAAAGATGCCAGCGTCACCTCGATCTCTGAATACTCGCCGTTTTTTAATGAAGTGAAGATGGCAAGTCACCTGTTTGCAGGGGTAATGAACGCCACCATGTCTCATAATGAGGGCTGGCATTTTGGGGAGATGGGGCGGATGATTGAGCGGGCTGATAAAACCGCTCGCATTTTGGATGTGAAGTATTACATTCTGCTGCCGTCGCCGCGAGATGTGGGGACTCCCTTAGACGATTTGCAATGGATTGCGTTGCTGAAATCGGTGAGCGGCTATGAGATGTATCGTAAACGGCAGCATCGCATTTCGCCTCAGGAAGTGGCTTCATTTTTGATTTTGGAGCGGGAGTTTCCGCGGTCAATTCAGTTTTGTTTATTGCAAACGGAGCGATCGCTCCACTGCATTACGGGCGGTAGTCAGGGCGTTTGGCAAAACCCCGTAGAACGCGAGCTGGGCAAGCTGCGGTCAGAGTTAGATTATCTCACCATTGAAGAGATCACAAAGATCGGGCTGCATGAGTTTTTAGATCAAACTGAGATATCTCTGAACTCAATTGGCAAACGAATTTTTGAAACCTTTTTTACGCTTGAGCCTGTGCATGTATGAAATATGCCATCCGCCATCATCTGACGTATACCTATGATCGCCCGGTTACGCTAGAGCCCCATGTGTTGGGGTTGCGGCCCCGCTGCGACATAGCTCAAACACTGCAACACTTTTCTCTGGAGATTAATCCCCCACCAGAGCATCTAACCGATTTGATTGACCTAGATGGCAACGATCGCGTTCAGCTGCATTTTGGTACTCAGCCGCTAGACAGGCTACAAATTACTGTATGTTCAACCGTTGAAACGCTCCGCACTAACCCTTTTGACTTTTTGCTTGACCCCTGGGCCAGTCAACTCCCCTTTGACTACCCCGCAGCCTTAGCAGCCCAGCTGCAGCCCTATCTCGGTGGGGCCGCGAGCAATTTTCCTTCGCTCGACCCGGTAGCGGTTACCTTATCTCAGCAGCTCTGGCTTGAGGCCAATGGCAATCCTATTCCCTTTTTGTGGAATCTAAATGAATTAATTCATTCATCCTGCAAGTATGGGGTGAGAGACACGGGGGAGCCGCTGCCGCCTGGCATAACCTGGAACGAACGCAGCGGCTCTTGTCGCGATTTTGCGATGCTATTTATGGAAGTGTGTCGGGCGGTAGGACTGGCGGCCCGTTTTGTTAGTGGTTACCAAGAGGGTGACCCTGATTGGGATGAGCGTCATCTTCATGCCTGGGTAGAAGTATATTTGCCGGGGGCTGGCTGGCGGGGGTATGACCCAACTCAGTCGTTGGCAGTGGGCGATCGCTACATTGCCCTAGTTGCAGCGCCTAATTCTCGCGCTGCATCCCCCTTCAGTGGGCAGCTCAAAACGGGTATTGGGGCGCAGTCCGACCTAACCTACACGCTATCAATTGAACCGCTAGAGACGTCCTCTCCAGATGGTTAGACTGATGCGGCTATGGCGGGTGACAGTTAGCACACCTATGGATTCATCAATATAAGCACAAAATTACAGACTTTGGAGAGACGCTTAAGACCGGCTCTCCGGATATGATGAGTCTGTATTCGAAGTGCGATCGCCCAAGGCGATACTATCGAGAAAAGATTTAAACTGCACAGGCGAATAGCTTGATCAATTGCTTAGACCAGCCTGACTCAGACGAGATAAAGCTGTAAAAGCTACGGCTCTTTTATGCTCCATAAGTAAGTACATCTTAGTTTTGCAAGATGTCCCTTATCTCCCAATCTCTTCTCCTAAAGAAGGAGAAAGGAAACCGGATTCAAGATATCCTATCCCCTTGGGTAGAGGAGCTGAGGGTGAAGCTAGAAGCATAAGATACACCCCCCATAAGCCTCGTATTGCGGAAAACAGATCTGGTCAATTCAGCAAATGCTATACATCAGGGCAGATCAATTAAGGCAGTTCTATTTTATTATCTCTAATTCAGTATAATAAAGATAGAAAAAACTCTAAACAGATATTATTTTTCATTATTTATTCAAGAATTTACTACTATTTGCCATTAGCCCAAATCTGAAGCTCTTGGGAATGGACTGGAGACTAACTTGATAGACTACTCATTGATGAACCACTCATTTGGGTTCTATAGCATTGCTCTTTTTGGAATTATATTGCTCCGCTACTTCTTAGTTGCAGGAGGAACTTATTTATTGTTTTATTCGCCCTTGAACCAATCTTTCATTGACCCAAAAGATTTGGATAGACCTCCATCTTGGCGCGCAATTCGGCGTGATATTAAACTCTCTATTTGGTCGACTGGTGTGTTCGCGTTAGCGTCATCGTTCATTCTTTCTAGTTATGGAGAGCACGTTACTCGTCTATATAGCGATCCCTACCAATACGGGCTGTGGTATTTGGGTGTGAGCTACGCTGTGGTGTTAATTTTACAAGACACGTATATTTACTTCACGCATCGTCTTTTTCATCATCCTGCGCTCTTTCGCTGGCTGCACCAAGGGCATCATCGATCGCGGCATCCCACCCCGTGGACTTCGTTTGCTTTCGATCCCCAAGAAGCTGTTGTGCAATCCGTATTTTTAGTGGGTATTGTGTTTGTTCTTCCGCTGCATTTCATCACAATGCTTGCGATACTGACAACCATGACAGTTTGGGCTGTGATTACCCATCTAGGGCTTGATCGCCTACCCCCTCTATTTCCTCATCATTGGCTCGGCAGGTGGGTGATAGGTCCAGCCCATCATTCCATTCACCATATTAATTATACAAAGCACTATGGGCTTTATTTCACCTTTTGGGATAAGATTCTCGGCACTCAAGATCCTGGCTATGAGCAGGCCTTGGGCGATCGCCCAACCAACAGCGTAAACCAGACTTAATCATGCTCAGATACAATCTAGAACGACGACTATAGCAACGTAAAGAGCAGTATTTTAATAGCGCCTTTTGTTAGAGTAAGCCACGTTGAGTGCTTAAATCTAAGCAATTGGAAATTGCTAGATCTGCCTAGAGTTCAAGATTTAGTCAGCGTTGCTTAGTTTACAGTACAGTAAGGGCACCTCGATTAATTGCCTCATTGATAATCTTGGGAGCCCAGAACCACTGGAATCTCATTGCCATTCTCAACAAGATTTGTATTTTTCGAGGTGCCCGTAAGCAAGTATAGGATTAAAACTAGGATTCTAGCTTAAGTTTTTGGATGTTAGACTTAATATTTTTTTGATTACGTAGCTGAGGCTCACATGACTATGATGAGACAGCCGCGGACTTCTAATTTCCCCAGCAGGTTGGTATGCAACATGAATTAAAATCGAAGCCGTTTCTAGGGCTTTTGATCGCTACAGTCATCGTGATTTTATGGATCGCCAGCTTGGTGCTTCTCTTATCTATTGATAGTGCTTATTTAATACCCTTTTGGGTTTTGCCGGCTGTGTTGGTACGAACCTTTTTTCAGACTGGGTTGTTTATCGTAGCTCACGATGCAATACATGGCGTCGTGTTTCCTGGTAATCTTCGCTTGAATCATTGGGTAGGACAAATAGTCACTACATTATATGCTCTTCTCCCCTATCAGAAACTCTCCCGAAATCATTGGCAACATCATCGATGTCCTGGAAAAGTCGGTGACCCAGATTTTCACGATGGCGTGCATCGAAATCTGTTTGCTTGGTATCTCAAGTTTATGCAAGGTTACTTGGATTCAAAGCAAAAAATCATACTTTTTTTTGGCATAGGAACTATATATTTAATTCTTCAATTTGGGTTTCATGTATCTGTTTTCAATCTATTTTTATTTTGGATTCTGCCCATCGTGCTGAGCTCGATGCAATTGTTCCTATTTGGCACCTACCTACCCCATCGTTTGGAGAATGTCGAAAACCGTCATCATGCAACGAGCAGCAATTATTCTCTGCCTCTTTCATTCTTAACGTGCTATCACTTTGGCTACCATTGGGAGCACCATGAGTACCCTTTTCTTCCCTGGTATGGCTTGCCAGCGGCCTATCAAAACCGAGTAGCTAGAGTTTCAAATACGCAAGAAACTCAATCCGGTAGAATAGGCATCCATCCAGAGTCTAAACAGATTGCAATCGCCGTAAGCAGCAAAAATAGATAAGGAGCACGCAAGACAATAGCGTATCCACTTATCAGGTTTTATTCCTTTAGAGAAAATTGCACAAACGACATCGCTTGACCCTCATTGTTTTAAGGGTAGGCGATGTTTTTTTGCAACATGTCTCTCTCAGAAAAAACGTAACCGTCCCAGGAATTTAACGAAGGTTTAGGGATTTTAGGTCAGGAGTTTCGGTAAGGTGAAACGATGAGCGACGAGATCGAGATAGCCGGAATCCGCGTTCCTATGGCCGACTGGGATGCGACCCCCGCTAGCATCCA
>JBGTOF010000420.1:0-2598 GCA_041742695.1 Elainellales cyanobacterium
TTAAGGCGCTGGTGCGATCGCACCAGGGCGAGAGCAACGCGCAAATTTGGATCATCGGCACACGCGATCAGGTGATCCATCTGATGAACGAGCTGTATGTGAAAAAAGTGGCGACGGATCGCGCGCAGTTTACGCCGATTATCCCCGCGCCGTTTGCGGATGGGCAATACATGACGGTGTTGGTGCGATCGCCCTCATCACCGCCACGAGACGGGTTGGCGTCTACCCGCTAGGGCAAAAAGTGCGGCAGGGGCGATCGCCCTTCTTGCCCCTGCCGCTTATCGCTGCTCTACCGGATGCTGCCCATAATAGGGCAGCGCCTCTTCCCAGGTGGGATACTGCCCCTGCGTCTGATCGTGCTGCCATTGGTGCCATGCGATCGCCAGCACCTCTGCCGCAGTGCTGCCCAGCGCGCCGTCAACCTGCACGCGGCGATAGGGCTGCGGCCATGCGTCTAGCTGCTGGTGCCACTGGTCTGGTGTCATCACACAGTCTGCAATGCGCGGGCTCACGCCGTTTGGCTGCACCTGGTAGAGACCCACATGCATCTGCCCCCGCTGAGCGGGCATTTCTACGGCTATGTCGGGTATGGCTATGTCGGGTACGGCACTATCTATAGAGTCATTTGGCGACTCGCCTGAGGGGTTTGCTGAGTTGGGTTCCGTGGGCGATCGCTCCTTCTTTAATGCAGCTCGATAGGCCACCGCTGCCAGCGACGACACCGCATAGAGCGGAATCCCCAACTGCTGCGCCAGCGTGCGTGCCGTCACCATGCCGATGCGGGTTCCGGTAAAGCTGCCTGGCCCCTTTGCCACCGCCAAAAACGCCAGATCTGCCCAGGTATGCGGCTGCAAAAAATTGGCTAGATGCAGATGCAAATGCGTGGAGAGGGCGTGCCCCAGATCCCAAGTTTGACAGTGGCGATCGCCCATTCCGTTATCAAGCGCAAGGCCCAAATCGGGGCTAGACGTGTGGAGGGCAAGGGCATAGGGCATAGGGGTTTGACGGTAAGGGAGCTGAAGTTGCTTAACACAAGTATGATTTGCCCCCCGCCCCCTAATTTTGGGGGGAGACGGAGTTTCAAAGTACCCCAATTTTGGGGGATTTAGGGGGCCATGCAGAGTCTAAAGGTTTTGCCGGTTCATTCTTTGATTCAGCAACGCCAGGGAGTTTAATGCGAGGCGCGGTGGGTTGCACCGAGATACAGTTCGCCCACGGTGGGGTCATTGAGCAAGTCGGGGCCAGGCCCTTCGATGCGATCGCGCCCGGCATCTAACACATAGCCCCGGTGTGACACCATTAGGGCGCGGCGTGCGTTTTGCTCCACCAGCATAATGGCCGTGCCCTGGGCGTTGATTTGCTGAATGCGCTCAAACACCTCGTTTACCAGCACCGGCGACAGCGCCGCCGAGGGCTCATCCAAAATCAGCAGCGACGGGTTCAACATGAGCGATCGCCCCATCGCCAACTGCTGCCGCTCGCCCCCCGAGAGGGTACCCGCCTTTTGTCGCCGCCGGTCTGCCAAGATCGGGAACGCCTCAAACACGCGCTGCTTCATCGGTTTCACATCCCCCGTGCAGGTAAACGCCCCCATTTCCAGGTTTTCTTCGACCGTCAGCGAGGGAAACACATTGGCAATTTGCGGCACATAGCACATGCCTCGCTGCACAATCTGGTCGGGTCTGAGTCCGCTAATCTCGGCTCCGTTAAAGCGAATGCTGCCCCGATTGGGCGACAGCAGCCCGAAAATGGCCTTCGCCAGCGTTGACTTGCCCGCCCCATTGGGGCCAATCACCGTCACCAGCTCTCCCGCATAAATCCGCAGGTTCACCCCTTGCAAAATATTGAGGTCGGCGATGTATCCGGCATACACATCGTCAACGACCAGAATAGGTTCAGCCTCAGTCATACAGAGAGAAAAAGTTAGGGCGATCGCATCGACTGTTCCAAATTCTAGCGTGAGTTCGCGCGCGCGCTGGAGATACCCGGACTTTGCGAGGCTGCAACTGAAGTTGGATAAAACGGGGCACTCTACTTCTATGAAGTTCTATGGGGCTCTTGGTTGCACCCTTGCCAATCTCTACCGGCAAGGTGCTCGCTGCGGCACACGATTGCATCAGGCGACACCAGAGTTCAGCCCAGTCACCTGTTCTACAACCACAGAAACTACAGAGAACCAGACCTATGCGAGTAGTTCAAGGATTCATGGGTGGGGCGATCGCCACCGTGATTGCGATCAGTGCATGGCTCCCTGCCTCTGCCGTAACCGTGCGCGAGGTGATCAATCCTCGCCGAGCTAACGGGGGCTGGGTGACAGACATGGCTGAGGTTATTCGCCCGCAAACCCAAGCAGAGCTAAACCGACTCATTTCGCAGCTTGAAGCCGCCAATGGCACAGAAATTGCAGTCGTCACGGTGCCACAGGTTGATCCCACCCAAACGCCCAAAGCCTTTGCAACCGAATTATTTAATAGATGGGGCATTGGCAAGGCTGGCCGGAATAATGGGGTGCTGTTTTTGGTTTCGGTGGGCGATCGCCGGGTGGAAATTGAGACGGGACTTGGCATTGAGCCCATCTTGCCCAACCACGAGGTGCAG
>JBGTOF010000441.1:0-3150 GCA_041742695.1 Elainellales cyanobacterium
TTGTGCAGGTGTATGACAGCATCAACACTGAAACTCATGCTGCTGATATTCTGGCTGCAATCGGCATGTAGTGAATCATCTAATTGTTCGCATAATTGTTCGCAAGATGGTGAGGGCATTCTGCATTGCGCTAGCCCGTAACGTGGGCAGCGCAATGCAATGTGCTGTAGTCGGATTGGCTGAAACGGTAGGTGACTGGCCGACTGGTGTGTGTACCCAGAAAATTTGGATCGTTAAATACTTTGAACCTCTGAGCTGAGGCACGATGGAGAATTCTCGTTGCCTGTCAAGACCTGTCTAGAGTGCTGCCCCATTCAGTTGGTATAGGGATGGATGTCTAACTCTAGATGGAATCGGTCGGCATGGAATTGGTCGGCGTGGTGTCAGCAGATAGCGCAGGTGAAGCGGCAGCGGTAGGAAAGCAGTAGTATAGAGCGCCGGAATCGGTAGTTTGGAAGTTGGCGTCAAACTCGCGGGCCTTGGCGTCGAGGTAGGCTTTGGCGCGATCGCCCGATAACTCAGCAGCTAACGCAAAATCCATCACGCTCATGGTGCCTTGATTCGTTTGCACCAACTGGTAGAAGACAGAGAGCAGGCGATCGCGCTCTTGTTTTGACGTTTGCTGCCGCTGTTGATAGAGCAACCCACCCCCCAACACAGCCCCTGGCAAACCCAGTAGCAGAAACCCTAGAGATGCATCAAAGGAATTATTGCGTTCTTCTGGAGCTGAATTGCGAAACAGCCCTTCGGCAAAAAAGACGAGTGAGAACACAAGCATCAGCCCGCCGATTCCTAAGGATGCTGTTGCAAAGGCAGAGCGTAACTTCATGGGATGTCCTCACGATTCGATTCCTTAGCGCACTTGGTTAGGATTCCCCATTCGTCTCCTGAGCATTCACCGAAAGTTTAAAGCGAGCATCGCCCACTTGGGTTTAGCGCACGGCTTCAAGCAAGCGCGAGAAGTAGAAGCTGGTTTTAGTGAGGGTATTTCGTTTAATAGTCCACCCGGCGGCGGTGAGTGCTTTTACGACATCGGCTTCACGGTGCAGGTAGGCGCGGGTGGCTTTGCTAGGGCCAGGAAAAAAGTCGCCGACCTTTTTCAATAGGCTGTAGGCCAGGGTTTTGGGCGCAAAACTCAAAACCAAGCGCGAGTCTGCTAGCGAGCTGAGGTGCTGAATCATGTCAGCGGCTTTGTCTTGGGGATAGTGGATCAGCACATCGAGGCACACGACGGTGTGATAGCGGCCAGTCAGGGTTTCTAAATCTGACACCTCGAATGTGGGCATCTTAAAGGCGGGAGCGTCGGCTTGGGTTTGCAGGGCGATCGCCCGTTCCTTCGCTTCTCCGACCATTTTTTCTGAAATATCACTGGCATAGACCGTTGCTCCAGCCAGCGCCAGCGGAATGCTGAGACTACCCACGCCACACCCAGCATCACAAATCGTCAAGCCTGCCAGCTTGCCATCTGCATGGAACCACTCCAGAACGGTATCCACCGTGCGCTGATGCCCGGTGCGGAGATCAAGCTGCACCTTATTCACTTCGCCCTCGCCGTAGATGCGCCGCCCACGGTCAAATCCCGTCGCGTTGAAATAGTCACGAACAATAGTTTTATCGTCGGGTTTGTCGTTGGTGAGGGTCATAAACGAGTGTTAAACCAATAACGTTGGATCGGGTGAATTTGAATTGGGATATTCAAGACATGAGTTTGCACAGGACGACCAGACTCGTTGCACAGGCAACGCACTTGGACAGGCGGGGCAGATTCCATACGCTGGATTGCCCTAATGCTTCCCCACTATCGCGCAGCGCGGTTCGACAGCGCTATTCGGCTGTTTCAGAAGCCTCTGGCGTGTCGGGTTTAGCACCCCCCATGCGAATTTCGGAACAGAACGTAGCCATGCTGAAGCCGCCAAATCGCTTGAGAATGCTCGTCCGCAGTCGCAGATTGGGGCTAGCAAACCACAGCCGCTCTTCAGAGTACATGGTTTCATACTCGGTGATGAGCGTTAGCGCGCCGTCCTCACCCATCACGTAGCGCCCTGCAACCGGTGTTTTTTCGGCATAGCCCATATCGCGCAGCAGTTTGCCCCGATTCGGGCTGTCCTCATCTGCTATGGGCACGAGCACGGCATTGCCACTGTGCTTCTCTTCGTCCCATTCCATCGTGCCGTCCCACGTGACGCGGGCTCCACATAGGGCCAGGCTGGGATCGACCTCATACTGCTCACAAAGCTTGATCACGTCGGGAGCATCCTTGTCGATCATCTCGATGCGGATGTCAGACTTGCCGCTTTCTGATTGCTTGAAGGCGAGGTGATGGCTGGTACGCTGAGAGAACCACTTGCCGGAGCTTTGCTCAAAAAACTCAACAATATTCATGGATGAATGCTAAGGGCTGATGTTGGAGAAATGGGTATAAATCGGATGTCTTTTCTTATCTTACGGCAATCACTCCCCATCTTCGGCAGGCTGCAGCAGGCAGCTCGCATCTACTAACTTCAATCCGTCCGCTTGGTGGGTGATGCAGGGTGGGGCAAGGCGGGCCAAGGCGGGCGATCGCCCCTCCAAGTTTGCCTCTGCCTGAATCACAGCCGCTGGATATTGCCGAGTCCAGTACGTGCGGAGATACCCCGGCTCAAAGCTAGTGTCCTCCAACAGCCAGTGGGTGATGCCCTGCTGCCGAATGAACTGGCGCAAGTCGCGGGGTCGGGGGCTATATTGCGCCGTCAGCAGGGCGATCGCCCGTTGCCGAAAGGGCTGATAATAGCCCACGTGGTAGGGGATCGCATATTCCCGCGCCACTAGCACCGAGCGGTTCGTAAAGCTGGGAATATTGTCGGCCTCATCCACCAGCGTGGCGATCAGGGCATCGGGCGGCAACTGGGCCAGAGCAGGATAGAGCCCTGGCGCTGCACCCAGGACATAGTTGCCGTTGGGAAAGCGTGACTCGTACTGGGGAAACAGCAGTAATGCGAGGGCGATCGCCCCGCTGAGCAGGCCCACAGTTACACTGCGCCACCAGTTCCCCGCGGCGGACTGGGTTCGATTCGACTCCGCCCACCGCAGCGCCCCATGCAGCAAAAGCGTAAGGGCGATCGCCGCCGCAAAAATCAACGTAAACCGCAGAGTATAAGCCGTATAGCGACT
>JBGTOF010000442.1:0-10336 GCA_041742695.1 Elainellales cyanobacterium
TTAGGGATGCCTCACCAGGGACGGGGACGCAACGGGAGCGTCTTGGGGGCGCAGTTCGAGGGTATTGCGGAACCCTAGGGTTTGATGCGGAACCCCTACCCAAATGCCTTCCTGCTCAAAGGCCTGCTTCAGGCGATACCGGAATTCGCGGGCGACCGTCCACTGCTCCAGCGGCTTCGTCTTCAGCCAGACTCGAATCAAAATTCCGGCATGATCAATCTCGTCGATGCCTAAAACCTCCGGTTCTTCTAGGATTAAGGTTTGCCAGTGGTCTTCGGCATAGAGTTGGGTGGCGACGCTGCGAATGACCCGAAAGGCTTCGTCGATGGGCACTTCAAACGCCACATCAATGGTGAAGTCTACCCGCGACCATTCCTTTGATAGGTTTTCAACCACGGCGATCGCACTATGGGGAATGGAAATGAGCCGTCCTTCATCATTGCGCAACTGGGTCAGCCGCAGGCTCATCGATTCCACAAAGCCACCCACGTTGCCCACCACAATCACATCCCCGACGGCATATTGGTCTTCGATCAAAATCAGTAAGCCGTTGAGAAAGTCGCGAACGACATGCTGGGCAGCCAGGGAGATAGCCAGGGCAAAGGCTCCCAAGCCTGCCACTACTGGCAGCAGGTTCACGCCCAAAAGCAGCAGGCTGGCGAACACGCTAATGATGATGCCTAAGCTGGCCGCTATGCTTTTGAGCACCCACGATAGGGTAGAAATTCGCTGGGCAAGGCGCTGCGACGCTTGGCGATCGCGCATTCGATTGGCCTTTAACAGGGTTAACAACTTATCGACCCCCACCCACAAAAATTTCACGCTGACATAGCTTCCCAAGCCAATGCTCACCAGTTTAAGGGGGGTTGACAGCAGAAAAAGCTGAAGGCTGCGAGTATAGGGGAATAAGCCCAACCCCACCCACAGAAACACACCGATCAGCAAAAACTGGCCGAGCTGCAACACGCTGTATTTGAACAGCACAATGTCAAGTTGGTGCGTTAAGTTAATGGGTTGCTGAAAGGCAAGGCGGAGCCGACGCAGGTGGCGATCGCCCCGGTCAGGTCGACGCGACTGGCCCACCGCCCCATTCGACATCTCGCCAGCAGAAGACGGCGCGCCCCCCTCAACGGCACTGGCCGCTCGGGCATAGCTAAGCTGTTCTTGAAGATCGCGAGATTGCTGTTTCAGTTGTCGTTGCCAGCGCCACATGACGCTGCCAACCAGGGCTATCGCGACGCCCAGCACGGCTATTTTCTGCACCTGCCGCATCAGATGAGCGGGCTGGCGCTCGTTCTGGGCTCGAATCAACGCTTGCCGAATAATGGGAATGAGTTCTGCGGCTCTTGCTCTTGGGCTGCTGGCAATCAATTGGGCATCGAGGCCCGTAACCGTCATCACGATCTGCTCATTGGCAAGGGTATCTGCCGACGCTCGAATCACAATTTGATCGCCATCCGTATCGCGCCGAAGCGAAAGCGTTTGCGGATCGAACCCCGTGTTGACAATGCCCTGCAGCCGCTGCCGAATTTCTTGGGCTCGCTGGCGTCCGGCTAACAGATTGGTGTTCAATCCGTCGTTGGCAGTGGGGCGGGGCACAGCAATGTGAAACAGCCGATAGCCATCCAGCCGAACTGGTGCAATTTCTAGCGTTCTGCTGGCGGGGGCGCTCCAGTTAGAAAAAAGACCCACCTGAGCCTGCGCTGGAACTCCGAGCCCCAGGATTAGCCCTAGACTGCATAGACCGACGATCCAGAGATAGCGCCATTGGGGCGATCGCCACTGAGTAATCGCGCTGAGTCGCGTCCTATTTGCGAACATCTTTGACTCCTCACTCATCGATAACTAGCCTTCTTACGGCTAAACCTTAACAAAGGTTCATGATTTTGCAAGGGTGACAATAGGGCTAATTAGCCAACGTAATCTCGATGTTCACAGATACTTTACTTAGAGAGCCGTAGCCAAATGGGTTGGCTGACAAACTGTTCTGGTGGGTTGAACCGCGTGAAACCCAACACAAGTCCAAATTTTGTTGGGTTACGCCAACGAAAACCCAACCAACGCCAGAATCAAGGTTTCAGACGTTTTGTCAATTAATTAGAAGCCGGGTGGAATCAACTGTCAGAGGGTGCCTGTTGATCCTCATTGTTCAGCTGAGCGATCGCGCCGAAGCCCCCACCCCCTCTACCAGAGATGACATGACAGGCTTATTCTCGAGCCCGAATTCGCTTGTTGCGGCGCGTCAAACGGCGCAGTTGGCGGCGGTAGCGCGCCTTGCTAATCAGCCGCAGGCTGCAAACATAGGTGAGAAGCGACGCCCCCATACCCACTACCACACAGCCCAGCAATAGCGGCATCATCAGATCGGCCCCTAAATCGGCTACGGCTTCCCAGGTGGTGATGTTTGAAATGCGAACTTCAGGAACGGGGTTGCCCAACAGCCAACTCCCAACGCGAAAGTTAAAGGCAAAGATTGGCACATAGGTGAGAGGGTTGCTGACCCAAGTGGCTGCCGCCGCCGCCAGACGATTGCCCCGAAGCAACGTGGCGATCGCCACTGCCAAAATAATTTGAAAGCCAAACCAGGGAAACCAGCCCGATAGCACCCCTGCTGCTAGCCCTCGGGCGATCGCCTCTGAGGGGCCCTGCATCCGCGTCAGGCGGTGATACGCATAGCGAAATGTGCGATTCCAGGCAGGCTGCTGGTAACGGCGAGGCAATCCCATAGGCTTAGCGGGAGAAGTAGGCAGCGGTGCAGGGCTCATAAATCGCGGTGACTATCGAAAAGCATCGGAAGATACTGTTTGTATTATTACGAAGTTTTTTGACAGCCAGTGTGCTTGTCTTGTTTCCTACACAAACTTCATTTCCTGTTCCAGAAGTGCGCAGGGCCAAGGCCAGCTATCAAATTCCCTTAAACCAGGTCTCGATAGGGTCAGGACTTACGCACTTCGTGCGGCGTCCTGAGAGCCTTGGGCAATTTTGGGGAGGCTGAGCCTCCCCAAAATTGCCTAATTGCGTAAGTCCTGAGGGTAAAGATTCTGGATTCAAGGAACCATTGCGGATTCCTCTTTCCCTAAAAGGGGTTAGAGGGGGTACATCGCTCTTCTGTAGCCCATCGTGCCTCAAATCTTTTCTAGGGAGAGACGTTGAATCCGACTCACCTATCCTTATTTTGGGAAAAGCGATGTCCTAGTTTGTCTAAGGGAGTTGGGGAATGTCGAACGATGCGCTTCCTGAAGAGTGGGCTCTCTTGCAAACCTGGAATGTGCTCGGTTAAGAGTGGGTTAACTTAGACTTTAGAACTCATCTTGTCCTCTCGGCATCCCCCTAAGAGAGGACGGAGTAACTACCGTATTGGGGCAATGTTCATCACCTCAGTTCGGGTTAGAAGGGTTTACGCTTATCTCGCGTTCGGGTTTTATCAGCTCTAGTGTCCTGGCTGGCCGCAGGGTTGGGACGATGCAGCCAGCCAGGACTTGCCCCGTGATCCGCTCAGTGATTTAACCCGTTCCCTCACGTTGCAGTCTGTTCCTCGAAGTCGCCACACTAAACTGAGAGTAGAACCCGCTCTGAAGGAGGGATTCACGCTCTTCTCACCCTATACCTATGTACAAAAGCAACCGCGCCGCATGGTAAACCCGACTTCGCCGAGAGATGCATCCTCACCTGCCGGTGTTATCCAGCGTGACACCATTGTGGCGATCGCCACTGCGATTGTGCCAGAGCAGGGCAGCGTGGGGATTGTGCGCCTGTCGGGGGCAGAGGCGGTGGCGATCGCCCGCCAACTGTTCCACCCGCCAAGATCGCAGCCGTGGGAGAGCCACCGGATTCTGTATGGGCAGGTGCGCCACCCCAACACTGGGCAGGGGGTGGACGAGGCCCTGCTGCTGTTGATGCGATCGCCCCGGTCTTTTACGCGCGAAGATGTAGTGGAATTTCACTGCCACGGCGGCATGATGGCGGTGCAGCAGGTTTTGCAGTGCTGCCTAGAAGCCGGGGCACGGCTGGCGCAACCGGGGGAGTTTTCACTGCGCGCCTTTTTAAATGGACGCATTGATCTGACCCAGGCCGAGAGCATTGCTGATTTGGTCGGGGCGCGATCGCCCCAAGCTGCACAGTCGGCCCTCGCCGGACTGCAGGGTAAGCTGGCGCAGCCCATTCGCCAGCTTCGCGCCACCTGTGTGGAAATTCTGGCAGAAATCGAAGCCCGTATTGATTTTGAAGATGACCTGCCGCCGCTGGATGAAATGACCGTAAAGGCTCAAATCGCTGAGGTGACGGCGGCAGTGGCGCAATTTTTGGCAACAGCAGATCAGGGAGAACTGTTGCGATCAGGGCTGAAGGTGGCGATTGTGGGGCGTCCCAATGTGGGCAAGTCGAGTTTGCTGAATGCCTGGAGCCGCAGCGATCGCGCCATTGTGACCGATCTGCCGGGCACCACTCGTGATGTTGTGGAGTCGCAACTGGTGGTGGGGGGCATTCCGGTGCAGGTGCTCGACACGGCGGGCATTCGCGATGCGCAGGATCAAGTAGAGCAGTTGGGAGTGGCGCGATCGCGACAAGCGGCACAGTCGGCAGATGTGGTGCTCTTCACCATCGACGCAGCAGCGGGGTGGACGGCGGCGGATGAGGCCATTTATCACCCGGTGTGCGATCGCCCTCACATTCTTATTCTGAACAAAGTAGATTTGGCACCAGCAGACGCGGTCGCCTTGCCCAACCTGCTACCCCACATCCCCATTGTGCGAACCGCAGCCGCACACCAGCAGGGGATTGAAGCGCTAGAAGACGCAATCTTGACGGTGGTTCAAACCCGCCGATTGCAGGCCAGCAATCTGGAGATCGCCATCAATCAGCGCCAAGCCGCAGCGCTCACCCGTGCCAAGCTAGCACTCCAGCAGGTGCAGGCTACAATTGCCGATCAGCTGCCGCTAGACTTCTGGACAATCGACCTGCGCAGCGCTATTCATGCGCTAGGCGAAATCACTGGAGAAGAGGTGACGGAATCCATGCTGGAGCTGATTTTTAGCCGCTTCTGCATCGGCAAATAGCGCTAACCGCCGGGATACTGGCGGGGGGTATAAATCCAGGCTTGCCCGTGGGGACGTGGCAGCACGCGGGTCTGGCTAGACCCTACGATAATCAGGGTTTGCATGTTGGCCTCGCTGGGGTCAAAGGCGGCCAGAGTGGTGGGGTGAATGTGCTGCTGGGGTCTGCCCACGCTGCGCGCCAGAATAACCGGCGTATGGGGCGATCGCCCTTTTAGCAGCAGGCGTTTTGCTTCGATAAGCTGCCACGTGCGCTGGCTAGAAATAGGGTTATAGAAGGCGATGACAAAGTCGGCCTCGACGGCAGCTGTAATGCGCTGGGCGATCGCCGCCCAAGGTTTGAGAATGTCAGATAGAGAAATGACGCAGAAATCGTGCCCCAGCGGCGCACCCACCAGAGCTGCTGCCGCCTGCATGGCCGAAATGCCCGGTGCGACTTCAATTTCAATCTGCTGCCAGGCGGGGTTGCTGTGCTGCTCTAGCGCTTCAAACACTGCCGCCGCCATCGCATAAATCCCCGGATCGCCAGACGACACCACCGCTACCGACCGCCCCTGTGCCGCCAAGTCGAGCGCCAACCGGGCTCGGTCTAACTCTTGGCGATTGTCAGAATCATGGCGCTGTTGCCCCTGCCAAAGCGGCTCTACCAGGTTTAGGTAGGTGCGGTAGCCCACCCAGTCTGTGGCATGGCGCAGCAGGTGCGTCACCTGGGGCGACATCCATGCAGCGCCCCCTGGCCCAGTTCCCACAATCGCCAGCTTGCCCCGCGCCTGCCCAATATGGGCCACTGTTTCAGGGTTTAAGATTTGGGTGGCAGCAGCGATCGCCCACCCCACCCCTGCACTACTTAGCGCGCCTTTGGGGCCAACGGCCTGGGTTGCTAAGGCGGCAGCGTCCCCCCCAGCAGGCTCAGTCTTAGTGCAGGACGGTAACAGCCGCAGCGGCAACCCTAACTGTTGGGCGATCGCTCCAATGCTGGGATGCGCTGCATGCTCTGGACGGGCAACCACGAGAGCGATCGCCGCAAGAGCTAAGCTCGTGTGCTGAATAGCCGAGAGTACTAGGGCGATCGCCTGCGCTGGATCAGCGCTAAGACGATCATCCAGCGCCAGCACCAGCCGATGGGGATGGTAAAGCAGGCAGGTTTCTCCTGCTCCGCCCAGTGTTTCAGAAATACGAATCGTCAGCGATCCATCCGCCTGAATGGGAAGCTGACTAATGCTCAGCCACGCCGCCTCACCCTCGATCTGCACTGTTGCGCCTGCGAGCAGATTGGCGATAAACGTCTTAGCATTCTCAGGATTCGCCAGGGTATAGCCCGCAGGCGGCGACAGCAGCGCCGTGCGAAACCGCAAATCGCCGGACGTGGTGATCGCCGCTGCCGTTCCTAGGGCGATCGCCACTTGGCAGGCCAGATCATTGACCCCCCGCAGTCCCCCCAACAGGGGCACGACAGCGCTACCATCTTCTGCCACCGCAATCAGGGGTGGCTCGTGCTGTTTGTTGCTTAGCAGCGGTGCCACTATGCGAATTAAAATACCGGCTGCACACAGACCAATGATTGGCGTGCCATCGGCAAAGAGCTGTCGCACCGTATCACCAAACTGTTCCATCGTGCGGTCTACGGCGATCGCCCGCACTCGCGTCGCCAACCCATAAATTTGGGCCTCTGGCATCGCCGACTGAATGCGCTGCGCCGTAGGCAAGCTCGCAGCCCCTAATACGACAATCGCCGGGGCGGGGTCTGCCATTGGCGCATAACTAAACGAGCCACTAGGAGGGAGATCTTCTGTGGAGTGCATGTTGGGATATTAGGCTAGATGCGCGGTCAGAGTGGCTTCACTCATTAAGTTCTAGGTAATAAGACCCTTGTTTAAAGGGAGTTTCATCACCTTAATCGCAGGCTTATTAAGGGCAAACCTAAGCGCTCGACGACGACTCTCATAGGAAAACAAGACAGGCCGCGAAGCCTATCAATAGTAAGCCTGAACACACCCACGGACAAGTATGGCACCCCAACAAGACAACCCTCTCACCGTCAAAAACCAATGCGGAGACGTTCTCTTGTAAGAGTTATGGGTAATCCTAAAACAGTGATGGTTTTAGAACATGGTTCTGAGGATGTGGCGCCTGATAGCGTAGGGTTTCAGGAGTGACTTGATTGACGCACTCACCTATTTAGAGCGAAATTCTATGGAGGGGCGTGATGATCGTTAAGGCAACGGCGGTGGATTGCGGCGCAACTGCTGAGCATCCAGCGTCGTCATATTAAATGCTTGCCATTCTGAGGTCACATACTTAAACCGACCAATTGCAATATCCCCGTTTGTTTGAAATTCGTCCCATTCGGCATCGGCATCAAGCCAATAGTCACCGCCCATACCCAACAGGTAGCGGGCCGCGGAGCGATCATCTGGCAGGGTAGGATCGTCCACCACCAGCCGCGCTTGAACGGTAGTAAACACACCTGCAACATCGGATGGGTCAAGGGTGGCACGTCCTGACCGGGGCCAAAAATGAAAGTTATAGCCCTGCCCGGCTTTTACCGAAATGGTGTCGGCCTCGTCGTCGCGAATGTCTGCTGGCCGGTTCACGTTCCCCTGATAATCATTGGTATAGGCGGCTCCTTCAGCCGGAGCTTCTTGCACCAATGTCCACTCTCCGGTGGCTTGCGAAAGTAGGTATGACCGCACCATCCCTAATTGAACCCGGGTGTTTTGGGCAGGATTGCCTTGGGCATCTTCATACAATTGGCCCCAAGCCGTCATCGCAGTAAAGGACGGGGGCTCATTGCCATATCCCATCCGCGGAGACGTTGCCCAGTCATAGTAATCGGGCACGCCAGCTGGTCGCCCTTGGTGGGGTAGCGTCATATCGTCAATCAGAGTTTGGATGGAATTGGGGGGAGTGGCGGAAGATGCTGCACTCGACCCAATACCTGTTGAAGAATAGGGAGGG
Organism: Elainellales cyanobacterium; assembly: GCA_041742695.1. GTDB lineage: Bacteria > Cyanobacteriota > Cyanobacteriia > Elainellales > Elainellaceae > Kaiparowitsia. Next base: position 8,010 of record JBGTOF010000442.1, read on the forward strand.
AAGAGTGCGGTGAGGTTCAGCTTTCCGCCCATTTGTAAGAGGGCGATCGCACTCACAAGCGTGCTTAGGGTGCCCCATTTCAAAAGGGTGTTGCGATTGCTAATAGGCATTGCGTTTCCAGATGACTCGCTTACAACAATCACATGAACCGTCTGTGATTTCCTCATCCCATAAAACGGCGCGCATTTATATCGCTGGCGCTCCGGGGATTGCAGGTCTGGCTGCGGGTTTTGTCGTAGTACGGTTTTTAGTAACTAAAAAAATAGAAAGAAGACACAGAAAATCGTGTTGAATCTACCCGATCCGCTTAAAATTGAACACTCATGTCGGACTATTCGATTGGTTGTAGAGTTGCCTCAACGCCACTAAAACGGCCTTTAAAATTAGAAATATTCCCTATTCTGTTTTCACAGGCGAGTTCACAAATGAAACATTTGGCGGAAAACTTTCAACGTCACTTAGGCTAAGAGACCCTGCATGGTGGCACACAATGGGCGGAGCATCAAACATCTCCGTCATCCGTTTTACTAAGCAGCGAATTTGATGAGTCTTGGTATGGGTAAGCAAGACAAAGCCGATAGGATGAGACATGGATTGAAATGACAAGCGCCAAGTATTGGTTGACATCCTGTGTAGGCTGTGTCAAATTTACCCACTAATCCACTATTCGAGCCTCATGCTCCAGATCCGGGTATTTTCTCGGGCGCATGCCATCATTCAATAAAAATTCAATGAAGAGAACGGTAGTAATTAACGTCAATCCTAGGAATGTTAGAGGGAATAGTTAATTCAGCGTTTCGAATCTAATTCCACAATTACAAGTTTGAGAATTCGTATTTTTGTTCTTGATGGCATCAAATGCTGTGTTATGTCGAAGAGACTAATTTAAGCTTATCCTCAACTCAGGTTTCTAGAGGATAGAGTCTTTCAACAGCTTTAGGAATTTCTCGACCTTAAATTCTGTAACCAAAAAAATGAAAATGGCCTAAGTAGAATATTTGGCGCAGTGTTTGAACCCACTGCTCAGAGTTAGCGAACCCAGTGGACGAGTCGACTTTCTAACACTGCAAAAAACCCGTATAGTGCAATACCCATTACCGCCAGCGCCAGCAGCGCCAAGAACGCTAGCGGCACTCGAAAGTTAGAGCTAGCGTTGAGGATGACGTAGCCAATGCCGCCATTTGAGGCAACTGTTTCCGCAATCACTGAACCAATAAATGCTTGAGAGACGGCCACTTTGAGTGACGCAAATAGATAGGGCATTGTATGAGGAAAACCCACCTTTTGAAACACTTCTATTTTGCTGGCTCCGAGCGATACGAGCACATCTCGCATTTCTGGCTCAACTGTTGCTAGCCCAATTGCAACGTTGACCGCGATAGGGAAGAATGCCAGCAAAAACGCAGTGATAACTGCGGGTACAGTGCCAATCCCAAACCAGATAGCCATGAGCGGCACCAGTGCCACTTTGGGAACGGTATTAAAACCAATCAACAAGGGATTAAGCGTCAGGTAAGCCATGCGCGAAAAGCCAATCATAAAGCCCAGAAATACTCCTGCCAGCAATGCTAGAAAAAAGCCAAGCATGGTGGTGTTGAGGGTGATCAGCGCGTTTCGAGTCACGACGCCTCCCCAGGGGCCAATCTCTGCAAAAATGGCTGAGGGTGCAGGCAGAATAAAGGCAGGGATAGAAAAAAGGCGCACCACCGATTCCCACAGCACCAGCAGCACCACTGTTGTGATGATGGGCAGCATATAGGACGAGTGTTTGGAGTCGATCAGAGTTTTGAGCATGAGATGAAAGGGATGGATAAATCGGTGGAGTGATGTAGATGAGCCATTCAAGAATTGATTCGAGAATCAGTACACGCAGGTTAGCTGTGCTGAATGTGCTGTCGCAGGGTGGAATACATTTGATGGAACTCTTCGGTAAAGCACATATCTAGGGTGCGGGGACGGGGCAGATCTACCCGCAGTTTATGCACGATGGAGCTGGGGCGTTGCCCCATGACGTATACCGTATCTGACAGAAAAATGGCTTCGCGCAAGTCATGTGTCACCAAGAAGGTTGTGCATTGGGTGCGAGCCCAGAGCCGTTGCAGCATGTCCCACATCTCTTCACGGGTAAAGGCGTCGAGGGCAGCAAAGGGCTCGTCGAGTAGCAGAATTTCGGGCTGGTGAATGAGCGCCCGGCAAAGGGATGCGCGCTGCCGCATTCCCCCTGAGAGTTGCCAGGGGTAGTGCTGCTGGAAGTCTTGCAGGCCGACGGTAGACAGAAGATCGGTCGCTTTCTCCATGTAGTGCGATCGCTGCGATCGCAACTGTCT
>JBGTOF010000453.1:0-2596 GCA_041742695.1 Elainellales cyanobacterium
CATGTAGGCGTCTTGCAGTTCCCAGTCACTCGCCGGGGGCAATGCGCCGACGATTGCAAATGTAGCCGACATCAGCGCCGCCGAGAGGAAGCCAAGCCAAATCACCTTGCGCGATCGCCCGTATCCGTAGACCTCCGTCAAGATATCCCCAAAAATGTAGCTGAGGGGAAAGACGAGGGTGCCACCATCAAACGTAAATGGCCCAAGCGTCAAAATTTTGGTAGACGCAATGTTGGAAATCAGCAACACTGCGATGAATAACCCGGTAATCGTATCTAAGTGTCGGTAGCTGCGCATATAAGAATTCAAAAAACTGAACTCTTCTAATTCTATGCGGCGGATGCTAAGGATTCGACTAACGCCTGACGCACGACATAGGCGACATGCATCGGGTAGCCTGCCGCATAAATTGCATCTACTTGGTTGAGGGCCGCATCTCGGCTTTTATAGGACTGCAACACCCGCTCAGACCCGTTTGCAAATTGGACACAGAGTTGCCAAACCATGACTGTCAGCTCCAGCGATCATAAAAAGGTGAGTGTATCTTGACTGCTTTATTAGTCCTTCATACTGAATCATAAAAACTTTATCCAGCAGATGCACTCCGTACAAATCGCTAAATTGATCGCTAAGATTCAAGCTCACCCGTTGGGCTTCGCCTAGTTGGGTTCTGACCTCCTGAATAAAATATGAGTTCGATCGCGTTGTTTCAGCCTTGTGCAGCGAGGCTGAAACAACGCAAACCTCTGCTGCCCATGTTTAAGCGTTTGTCGAACTGGGGGTTTGGTTAAGTTGACCAGCGTTATAAGACCTTTATGCAGCAAGGGTCTCATCACATTCCTACATCAGTCAGTGCGTCAAACAAAATATTCGGACAAGTGGAATGACTTGGTTGTATCGGCGGGGAGACATGCTGCTGGCACTAGCTGGCCCAGTATCGTGGTTGGGGGCGATACTCTATTTTTTGTGGGTTTTGCTCAGTTCTCAGGGACCGTGGGCAGGTCTGGCTGCGCTGGTGTATTGCGCTGAAATTCTGTTCTGGCTTCACATCCTTCTGCCTGTTGGGCTGCTGGGCTGGGTTGCAGCTCGCCAGTTGAGAGGGTTGCCTATTCGTCGATGGGCACGATGGGGCCTAATTTACTACGGTGTTTTGCCGCTGGTGGTGCTGGTGGTGCTGGTTTCTACCCAGGGTCTCCGCGCAACAGGGGAGGCCGTTCGCTATTTGCTGCGCGCACCGTGGTTGCTTGAGCAACTAGGGATTCGCCGGTAGTGCATTCAGATAAGGCCCAAAATTGGTCGAGATATTGAGAGCACAAAAAGCCCCGAGGTTAATGCGTGCATCAACCTCGGGTTCTCTGCTTAAATATCTAAATCTTGCAAATTCAACCGGGGGCCATAGGTTTCGATAAACTCACGGCGGGGCGCGACGCGATCGCCCATCAGCACCGTAAAGATGCGATCGGCTTCTGCTGCATCCTCAATTTCTACGCGCTTTAGGGTACGGCTATCGGGATTCATCGTGGTGTCCCACAACTGCTGGGGCATCATTTCCCCCAATCCCTTAAATCGCTGAATGTCGTACTTGGCATTGTCGGGGAATCGGGCAATGACCTGATCGCGCTCTCGGTCGCTATAGCAGTAAGCATGACTGCGCCCACGTTCTACCTTGTAGAGCGGTGGACACGCAATGTAGACGAATCCTTGGTCTACCATGGGGCGTTGATAGCGATAGAAAAAGGTGAGCAGCAGCGTCCGAATGTGCGCCCCATCGACGTCCGCGTCCGTCATGATGATGATGCGGTGATAGCGCAACTGCGTCGATTGAAATTCTTCACCCTTGATCCCCAATCCCAACGCTGTAATCAGCGCTTGAATCTCAGTGTTTTTGTAGATCTTGGCATCGTCCGTTTTTTCGATGTTGAGGATTTTGCCCCGCAGTGGCAGAATGGCCTGAAACCGGCGATCGCGCCCCTGTTTGGCAGAACCCCCGGCTGAATCGCCTTCTACGATAAAGATTTCTGACTCACTGGGGTCTCGTGATGCACAATCGGCCAGTTTCCCCGGTAGCGTTGACGATTCCAGCACTGACTTGCGCCGCACCAGTTCACGCGCTTTTCGGGCTGCTTCTGCCGCCCGAAACGCCTCAATCGCCTTTTCTAAAATGGCATCGGCCACCCCAGGGCGAAAGTCTAAGTATTCGGTCAGCGTTTCGCCCACCACAGAGTCAACGATGCCTCGGACTTCGGTATTGCCGAGTTTGGTTTTGGTTTGTCCCTCAAACTCGGGGTCAGGCACTTTCACCGAGATCACGGCGGTCAAGCCTTCGCGGATGTTTTCGCCTGCCAGGTTTGATTCGCTTTCCTTAAGCTTGTTGCGCTTGCGGGCAATAGTGTTCATGGTGCGGGTTAGCACCGCCTTTAGCCCTTCCAGGTGGGTGCCGCCGTCAATGGTGCGAATGTTGTTGGCAAAGCCCAGCAGGTTGTCGGTGTAAGCATCAACGCACCATTGCAGCGCCACTTCTACCTGCACATTATTGCGCTCTCCCTGAACAAAGATAATCTCTTCATGCAGCGGCTGCTTATCTTTATTCATGTAC
>JBGTOF010000225.1:0-3109 GCA_041742695.1 Elainellales cyanobacterium
CACCTCAGTTTTTCGTTCACCGCCCTTAAAGGCTTCGATTGCTTTTTGGCGCAGGTCGTTACTGTAAGGAGCAGGCATAGTTGTATCTGAACGCTTCTTTTCCCCTATAATAACGTCCTAACCTGCCTCAGTAGTGCCATATTTGCCCGCCGCATCACTTACCACAGTTACGCCTATTGCCCCAACACCGGAGACACCCCCTCAACCGGGGCTATCAGAGCTGTGGGAGAAGTATTCCGAATTCAAGCAGCCTCAGCTTAGTCAGTCCACCTACGCGGTGGACTACCGCCGGTACCGTAACCACATTCGCAAGCTGCCGACGGATGGTCTAAGGGATGCGATCGCAATTCGAGACTACCTGCTAGCCAACGTTACCCCCAACACGGCCAAACGAGTTCTGACCAATATCAACGCCTGCTGTGATTGGGCCATGCGCAGTTATTTGATTGATGACAACCCCTTCAGGAATATGGCTGGCGATGTCTATCTCTCCAAAGGCGATGTGGAAGAGGCCGACATCAATCCCTTCACGGCGACGGAGCGAGATACCATCATCCGGGCGTTTCGGGAGAGCCGTCTGTATGGCTACTATGCGTCACTGGTGCAGGTGTTGTTCTTTACGGGGTGCCGACCTTCTGAGGCGATCGCCCTTCAGTGGAAGCACATCTACGAGCGCTTCATCCTATTCGAGCAGGCGATTACCATCAGTACCAAGGGGCTGGCCCTCAAAGGCGGGCTCAAGACCCAGCCGCAGCGGCGATTCCCAGTTAATCAGCAGCTCAGGGATATCTTGAACGCAATGCGCCCGGAGGGCTGCGACCCAGAGGCGTTTATCTTTCGCAGCAAGAAGGGAGGCATCATCGACTTTGGCGATTTTCTAAACCATGCCTGGAAGGGGTACAAGAACCGCCACGGCAAGCAGATTGATGGCATCGTGACGCAGTTGGTCAAGCAGGGGCTAGTGAGCGAGTACCGTCGCCCGTACCAGTGTCGGCACACGTTTGTTACTCTATGCCTAGAGGCGGACATTGACGCTAAGGATGTGGCCAAGTGGGTAGGCAATAGCCCGGAGGTGATTTACCGCCACTACGCTGGGAAGAAACGCGACCTCCAAGTACCGGAGCTTTAACAGAGCAGCCAGGTTCTGGCAACCTGTCAAATCCTGAACAGATTCTAATTAACCCCTGTTTAATTGAGCAGGGTGCAGCTACTACCCAAGATTGAGATGCCAATATTGAGGTTTCTCCAGCCTTACGTTACTGGTCTGTTAAGAGGAGATGCATTAAGCCACCTCTATGCGAAGAATTTCCTAGTCTGATAAGGGTCGAGAACAGAGGCCTATCGCCATCGCCAGAGTCGTCCGTTTCCCTAAGCCCCAGTGCGGTCTCACCCAATTCTGACAAGCAGTTGCAGCCATGCTCCAGCTTGAGTGCTAGCTCGCGCCAGACTCCTTATGATTCAAAGGCGACAACCGCTCTGTGAAGTCTGCATTGCTGCATAACACAGGGATTGGGCTGTTCATTAACCGCTATGAATTTGGGCGGGCTGTTATGACACCAATACACAGCTCTAGGGCGTGTCATCAATTAGGTGAATCGAGAGAGTAGTATCTCATTGCCTCGAAATTCAATGACTACTCGACGCTATGCGCTGCGCGATGACCAACCAATGGGAACGAATCAAGGATCACAGCCTTTTTACTCAAAATCTGAATTCTGCTGGTCAAAGCGTTACCTGCTGATCCATAGCCTATTTCCTTGTTCGCTGCTTTTTAGAGTAGCTTAATAGGCCCTGCCGATAGACCTCGATCGCCCGCATGTGGGCATTTGGGTTATCCCGATTGTGCAGCCAATCCTGAATCAGCTCCAGATTGTAGCGTACACAGCGGCTGTTAATCCGCACCCAGTGGATACCCTCAATCCAGTCGCCCGCCAACCGATACTTCTTCAGCGTCGAGTAGCTCAGGTTCAGCTGCTCCGACGCCCTGTGCTTATTCGCAAATGCAAGCATGACACCTACACTCCAATAAAAAAATCTTGATACCGTGCCCTGACCCGTGAGCGACGCCGCGCTCTGGCCCCAGGGCTATTCCATCTCCAACCCAGGCTGCTGCCGCCGTGGCCCCTGGCCCTGCCCAGCCACTCGCTGCACCGCCATCAGCACGGTAGATCGCACGTACTGACTCATCGCCGCTGCCGGAGCCCCCTTCCGATGCACTTGATGCTGCACATACGGTCCCTGGTGCAGCACCCCCACCGCCGACTTCTGCGAGTAGCCCGCCCGCAGCACCGCCTCCGCCACGGCATCGTCGAGCTTGATTGCCGCCCAATCGTTCGTAGCAAACTGCTGGTAGAGCGTGGCGTAATCCACCTCATCCCCAACCACCCGCTGGGCAAAGGTCAGATAGGCCTGCCGCGCCTGCGTCCCCACCTCGGTTGCCGGTTCCTTCGGTGTTAACTCCATCGTCCTGGCCCCCTACGACATCAGATCTTTAGATGTGATGGATTCAAATTCCTTAAACATGTCCTGCTCAAACCCTACGGACTCTTCCCCCGGCGGCACCAGTATGGGGTCGGTAGATGCTACCCCCTCTGCCGTGGGTAGCATTGGCGTTGTCGGACGACTCAGTGCCCCCACCCCCACATACCGCTGGAGCACCCGCTCTACCGTTCGCTCCAGGGCCACCTCCAGCTCCGGTGTCACCGCCTCCGCCTGGGGCAGCTCCACCTCAAAGGTCTCCGCAATCAGCTCCATCTGCCGCTGCAAGGTCATCAACGATTCCCGAGCTAACACCTTCAGCTCATCATCATTGACCTGGCCCTGCATCTGAAAGGCAAACGGTCGCCAAAAGGCGGCGATCGCTTCTACCCCCTTCTGCTTACCCATCTGGCTCGGCAGCTTCGGGTTGTGCATCAGGTACTGAAACACTATCCCCAAGGGCGACTCCAGATCAACATTGAAGGAGAACAGGATCCGCTTGCGGTTTTGACGTTTATCGGGCTGAGACTTGGAAGCCATAGGTTTTGTGACGTGCTCTCTAAACTCTAAACGGCGACGGAATCGAGCGTACCGATCAGCCCTCGAAACAGGCCATAGCTATCGGCCATTC
>JBGTOF010000489.1:0-53790 GCA_041742695.1 Elainellales cyanobacterium
GCGGGTGACGCTGATGATTGCCCGCAAAGTGGCGATCGACCTGTGCGATATTCATGATCAGCCTGCGCTGCCGCTGGATACGCTGGATGAAAATATTGTCTGCAAGGATGCGCTGTTTACCGAGTGGGTGAAGGCAGACGCGATTGTTGGGAATCCTCCGTTTTTGGGTGGTTCAAGAATCCGTTTAGAACTCGGTGATGATTATGCTGAAAGAGTTTTTGAACGATTCTCTGACATCAGGGCGCAGGTAGATTTTGCAAGTTATTGGTTCCGTTTAGCTCACGAAACGATTAGTGAAAATGGTCGAGCAGGTTTAGTTGCAACTAACTCAATTAGTCAAGGAAAAAGCCGCTCAGTTTCATTGGACTACATCATGCAAAATGATGGCTATATCCACGACGCAGTTTCTACACAGGTTTGGTCAGGTGAAGCAAAAGTACACGTCAGTATTGTGAACTGGAGTAAGCAGAAACCTGATAAATTCTATTTAGATAGCTCTGTCGTCTGCTCTATCAACTCAGCACTGAAATCAACATCAGACGTATCTGTAGCGATTAGGCTTAAACATAATCTCAATAAATCATTCATTGGTGTTCAACCTAATGGTAAAGGCTTTTACATTGAAGAGCATAAGGTAAATGATTGGATTGCCCAAGATTCTAAAAATGAAATAGTTCTGAAGCTATCTGCTTCTGCTCAAGATTTAACAGATAATCCGAACGGACAGCCCAGCCGATGGATTATTGACTTTGCAAGCATGGATCTTGAAGATGTGAGCGACTATACACTTCCTTTTCAGCACATTAAAGCCCATGTCAAACCAGAACGAGAACACAACAGAGAAGTGGTTTTAAGGGAGAAATGGTGGAGATTTAAACGGACTAATGAAGCGATGAGGAAAGCCCTTAATCCTCTCTCAACCTTCTTTATTCTTCCTTGTCATTCTAAATGGTTTATTTTCTTACTTGCTTCTTCAAACTGGTTGCCTAATAACTCAACAGCTGTAGTTGCATCAGAAGATCTCTACGTCCTTGGAGTCCTTACTTCCAGGGCTCACCGCCTCTGGGTTCAAGCCCAAAGCTCTACATTAAAGGGAGATACTCGCTACACTCCAAGCACCTGTTTTGAAACCTTCCCCTTTCCCCAAACCCCAGCCCCCAACCTCATCACTACCATCCGCACCACCGCCCAAGAACTCCACGACTACCGATCGCAACAAATGGAGAAAAAACAGTGGGGCATCACCAAGCTTTACAACGAATACTTCCACGAACCCAGCAGCCAACTCTGCAAACTCCACGCCAAACGCGATCCACTGGTGCTGCAAGCCTACGGCTTCAACCCAGACGATGACCTGCTGGAAAAACTGCTGACGTTAAATTTAGAATTAGCCGAAAAAGAAAAGCGGGGAGAGGCGATCGTTGGCCCCTGGGCACCTACTGAACCATAATGTAGAACTAGCTCACGAAGGCAAAAATGTCTGAGATGACGCTGTTGTTGGCCATACAGTTGGTTTTGTTTTCGTTAAAACTGATACCCTAACAAGTCAATGATTCCGCCTGGCCAGGGGCTTGCCTTAAGCCCTTTGACCATGAGTTCTGATAAAACTTCTTCGCCAATGCCGATGATTTGATGTTCGTGAATTTTGACCCAGCGTAACGGGTTCATCGGTGCGTAAAACCCATTGCGGCGATAGAGATCGGGCTTTAAGGCAAAAAGGATAATGAAATCGACCTCCGTTTCACGGCCTAACTTGTCTAGCCAAGTCAACATTTGGCTGGCAATACCTTGATTGCGATATTCAGGCGAAACGCAGAGGTCAATCACCCCAAAGATGCTCACAGGCCCGTCATTGGTACCCAATACACGGTACTCAACACCCATGTGACCCACTAAAGCCTGGTCTTTCCAAACCAGCAACCGTCGGGGAGGGACTTGTTTATAGTAAATACGCGAGGCGATCGCACCCGGCTCCATAAAACAAACCTGCAATAGCATTAGAATCTGGCGTTTTTGTTCCGGCGTAATCCGAAACTCGTCAATCAACTCAAAAACCAGGGGCTCAAGAACCAAATCGTTTGAAGGTTCGGGAGATATTACTGACATAGCGTTTCTTAACTTTTAATGGGGCTTATAGGCTGATCCAACAGCAAAACACTAATTTCCCCAAAAGGCTTTCAATCCCTCAAGTAGGGCTTGCTTTGCCGTTTTCTTAATCACATGAGCATGGTCAGAAGGGGTCTAACTCTCTGGCAAGAGTTAAGCAGTAGTGAATGCAGCCGGTGAGAATCTTAGATGCCAGAGCTACCGCAGCCGCCGATTACGTCACCGCCGCCCCTATGGGGAAAACTTCCTACTGGCCCTATCTCATGGGGTCAAGGGTTCAGCGGCTTAGAGCCGAGACCCATTGAAGAGCGATAAATTCATCCCACAATAGCCAACATGCAAACGCTGCAACAAAGGCTGTGGCGCCTACTGCATAGTGACTTGAGGCATTTTTGAAAATGGAGAATAGGGGATTCGAACCCCTGACCTCTGCGGTGCGATCGCAGCGCTCTACCAACTGAGCTAACTCCCCGCCTAGCAATTCATAGTAGCCTACATTTTGCCCCAGTCTCAACAGTTATCCAGCAGCATCAACCACAGCCCTAGCCTTAGGGGAGACTGAGCGCAACGAATATTCTTGAGACTACTGGGGCTTATAGTTCTCTTGTTCGCGCACACGTGTCTTTCAAACCGTTTTGTATCAGCGTTGAGCTAGTCTCAAATAGCGCACGTTCGGCGACCTATCAACAGGGGCGTAAGACGGTTTTTGTCAAATAAAATCCCTATCAATCAGCAGTGATACCGCAGGGCCGTTGGCGCAGCCAAGCCGAAGGCGTTACGGTTGTTCGCCCAATGCAAGAAAGTTCTTGCCAGACATGACCTAGACTCTCTGCCGGAATTGCTATCCAGCAACAAAATTTCTGCCAGGGAATACTGGTACAAAATATACTGTTCTATGTGGGCACGCTTCAGTTCTTACCCAGCGGGTTGAAATATTCCGCAGGGTGAGTAGACAGGATGGCATTAATTTATTTTCATAGAGTTTAGGACAACCCGTCTAATCACTCATCAGCTCACAAGAGCTTAAAGGGTTGCTGTGTATCTAACATAGTTATTTACTGGGCCAGCGCTAGGCAGAATCAGTCAAAATAATTCATATTCAAAGCTCAGACCGGCTCAACCAAGAGGCTAGGTCTAGCAGCGATGACACATAAGCGACAGCAGACTTAATTGACTCTCAGCTCAATAGACTTGAATCAGCACTCTACATATTTGTTCAAGCATGGTTCTAAACCAGTCAGAATGTTGATTAAGATGTTCTTCTAACCCTGTTCAACATCCTGCCTTAAAACTGCTTCGTATTTGGGGCAGCTGCTAGTAGTATCCTCAGCATCGGACGTTTGAGCTAGGTATGTCTGTCGGATGCCATTCAGCAAAACGATTCAAACGCTAAGCGCAGCCAGCACATCCGGGGTCATTAGGTTACTGTTCAATTCAGCCACTTAGTTTAGCGTTATGGTCATCGTTGTTAGGCAAGGGTTCAACACCTCACAAATATTGGAGTAGCCAGCGGTTGAGCTTCATTACCCTACCAAGGCCATGGTAATTGGCTGTCCGTGGCACTGTTCCATAGAGTGTCTAATTCGTTTTTCCTCTGTCAACTCGTTAATATGCCAGTGATTGAACGCTTATTTGAGGTGGGCCCATTTATACCCCATGGGCATTGCTACCTTTGGAACCCTAACCTGGTGGGGCTGCACCTAGTTTCAGATGCGCTAATTGCCCTAGCCTATTACTCCATTCCGTTGACGTTGGTGTACTTTGTGCGGCGGCGCAAAGATCTACCGTTTAACGCTATTTTCTGGATGTTTAGTCTGTTTATTGTGGCCTGTGGCACCACGCATCTGCTGGCTATCTGGACGCTATGGCACCCAGCTTACTGGCTTTCGGGATCGGTCAAGGCTCTAACGGCAGGGATTTCAGTGTTTACGGCAATTGAACTGGTGCCGATCGTGCCGCAAGCGCTGGCGCTGCCTAGTCCCGCTATTCTGGAGCAGGCCAACCAAGCCCTGCAGGCCGAAATTGCGGAACGCATCAAAGTAGAGCAGGAGTTGAAGCGCTACCAGTCACAGTTGGAAGAGTTGGTGGCGGAACGGACAGAACAGCTAGAAGCGTCAAACCACCAAATGGAGGGCTTGCTCGAGGCAGCGCAGGCAGCACAGGGGTTTGCTGAGCGATCGCGCGCTGAGATCGAACGCTATGCCGAACGGCTAACTTTGGCGTTAGATGCTGCACAAATGGGGTCTTGGGATTGGGATTTGACCACTGATGCGGTGCTGTGGACGCCCACGCAAGAACAGATTTTTGGCTATGAGCCTGGGAAACCCGACCGCACCTATGAGGATTGGAAGTGTCGAGTCCACCCCGATGATTTGGCTGAGACAGAGGCGCAAATCGAAGCGGCGATCGCCAACTGTGGTGCTGAGCTGATCTGTGAATATCGCATTGTATTACCCACGGGTGAGCAGCGCTGGGTTGACACCTATGGCCGATGTTATCGCGGAGAAGACGGCAAGGCTTTGCGGATGGTGGGTGTGGTGTCTGACATCACCGCGCGCCATCAGAGTGATCAAGCCCTGCGCCACAGCGAACAAACTGCTCAGCGGCAGTTTAGCGAAATTGAGGCGATTTACGATACGACCCCAATTGGGCTATGCGTGCTGGATACTGAAGCCCGCTATGTTCGGATTAACCAACATCTGGCCGATATTAATGGCCTCTCGATTGCCGAACATGCCGGACGCACGGTTCAAGATCTCCTACCAGACATTTGGGAAACACTGCAAATCTATTTCTATCGAGCCTTAGAAACAGGCGACCCTATCCTGAATACTGAAATCTGGGGTAGTACCCTAGCGCGGCAGGGAGATGACCGCGTGTGGCTGGTGAGCTTTTGCCCGATTAAGGACGAGGGAGGACAGGTTTGGGCTATGAATCTGACGGCGCAAGAAATTACTGAACGGAAGCGAACAGAACGTGCTCTGCAGGAGCGGGCCAGTGAGCTAGTGAAGGTCAATCGGTTGCTGTCGGGTGCTACCCATCAGTTGCGCAAGCGCAATCAAGAACTCGACCAGTTTGCCTATGTGGTATCGCATGATTTGAAGGCACCGCTACGAGCGATCGCCAACCTATCTGAATGGCTTGAAGAAGACCTAGGCAAAGACCTCTCAGACGACAGCAAAGACTTGCTCCATCTCATGCGGCTCCGGGTTTATCGCATGGAAGCGCTGATTAACGGACTGCTGGAATATTCTCGCGTTGGGCGGGTTGAAACTACCACCAGCGAGGTCAACATTCAAGTGTTGCTAGAAGAACTGATCGACTCTTTAGCACCGCCAGAGGGATTCCAGGTCACCATTGATTCACCCATGCCCACCTTTAAAGTCAAGCGTATCTTACTAGAGCAAGTCTTCTCTAACCTAATTAGCAACGGCATTAAACATCACGGAAACACTGTCGGACATATCAGCATTCATTGTGCAGATGGCGGAGATGATTTCTACGAGTTTTGGGTGACGGATGATGGCCCTGGTATCGACTCCGGTTATCACACTAAGATTTTCACTATTTTTCAAACCCTTAAGCCCCGCGATGAGCAAGAAAATACCGGGATTGGGCTATCTATTGTGAAAAAGATTGTGGAAGAAGGCGGCGGTACTATCACCGTGGAGTCGACAGTCGGGCAGGGCACGACCTTCCGCTTTACCTGGCCGAAGTATCCCAAAGGGTGAAAATAGGGCTCACGGGTCTTGGCCAAGAACTTTAATATTCAACGGTTAGGCTACGGTACACACGCTGATTAGTATTCGAAACATTGCAGAGCCTGTGTGATGCAAAACGTGAGGGCGATCGCATCATTTCAACCCCACCCTGCAAACCCAAAATAATGCAAAACCGTGCTGCCTCCATCGCAGGCAACACGGTTTTGGGAATTTGCCGAACTAATGTGACGCAGCAGTGCCCCACATCTGTCTTAGCCCCGTACTGATTAGCGCTGAACGCACTGGCTTGTGCGTTTATTGTGGTGAACTTCCTGCTGCACAAGAAGATCACCACAATAGCTACCTTAATCAACCTATCAGTTGCAATGTCAGCCAACTCCACAGTTGAAGTAAGACAGACAGCCTAGGCACTCAGGTTGCTACTTGGCGAGAACGCCCGGCTCTAGGTTAAGGAACGGCACGGCCCCATTCCCTCCCAGCACCTGCGGGAACTTACCATCCCACTTTTCAATGGCCTGTTTCTGCAATAGCTCGGACGTCAGGGTTTCGCGCAGCAGGCGCTGGGCTTCGGCTTGCCCCTTAGCGCGGTTGATAGTGGCTTCGGCTTCTTGCTCAGCCTCGCGCGCCACATAGACTGCCCGCTGGGCTCGCTGCTCAGCGATTTGCTTTTCTTCAACAGCTCTAGAGAATTCTATTGAAAAGTTTAGATCCACAACGCTGGTATCGAGCACGATGATGCCGTACTTGTTGAGCCGCATGCCAAGGGCTTCATCAAAGTCCTGCTTCAGCTCTTCTCGTTTGGTGATGGCTTCTTCTACGGTGCGTCGGGCCGCGGCCACCTTGAAGGATTCCTGCGTTTGGGGCGCAATGATCTTAGACACAATATTTTGCAACGTGCCCTGGGTGCGGCGAATGGTGACCACTTCAATGGGGTCTAGACGAAAGTTAATGGCAAAGCTGGCAGAGAGCTGCTGCAAGTCTTTGGTAGAACTTTGAGCGGGCACTTCAAATTTCTGCACAGTGAGATCGTATACATCCACTTTGGCAATGAGAGGCGGCTTAATATGCACCCCTTCTAGCAGGACGCCATCTTTGGCTTTGCCCAAAATGCTCAGCACGCCGGCCTCGCCAGGGTTGATGATGACAAAGGAATTCAGACCAATGATGGTCAGCAGTCCCACCAAGGTAAGCACGATAAGGGTAGGAATGCTGGGCTGTTCTTTCATAGGAGAGGCTGAGTTAGATAGGGCATTTCCCTTGCACCCTAGCATTCTTTGGGCGGCTGATGCGGGCATGGCGCTGCTTGGGCGTCTCGGAACTGTGCGGCTCTTAGTAGGGTGCAACCGATTATGCTACGCCGATTTTAGCGCTTGGGCTAATTGGTATCTGGCCCGTTAGCTGGCGCTGGAGTAGTGCCGGGGGGCGGCAGCGGCTGGGGTTCACCCTCGCGTTTGAGCAACACACGGACGTCGAATTGGGTAGTGCGATCGCTCCGAATGGCAGAGGTAACCCCAATCTGACGCATTGCCTCCAGGATTGCATCGCTGCTGCTGCTGTCGGGCAGTTGAGGCAGGAGAGGAATGGGGATGGAGCGATTGACCTGGCGCAACTGCTCCACATCAATTAAAACTCGGCTGTTGTAGGCTGTGAGGTCGAGAGATTGAGTTGCAATCGCGAGGTCGCTGGCGCTGAGGGGCTGGGCGGGGGCAGGCAGCAGCGCATTGACCACAGATGTTCCGAGGACAAAAAAGGCGGTTCTGCCGTCGAGCCAGCCATGACTAGCCGTGAGAGAGCCAAAGCGCGACACCCAGTTAACGACGGGCTGTCCACCAATGTCGGCGGCGCTAATTTGATAGCGGTAGCGGTTGCCCATCACATCATCTAGCCGCTTGAGGGTGTTTTCGGTGGTGGGGCGATCGCTCGATTCTGCCATCAACACCAGCCCTGCTTGCTCGGGGGCGTTCCCAAACGCTTCGGGCGCAGAGCTATCTGGAGCGATCGCCACCAGTGCCAGGGCAAACTCCCCATCCATCCAATTCACAAAATCTTGATCGAGCGCTAGCCCAGTCGAGCCCACGATGGCTTCTTGCAGCGTGTTGGGGTTGAGGGGGTTGCGGGGATTGGCAACCGGCTGCTGACGGTAGGTCTCCCAAAATTCTTTGAAGTTGTCGCCTGAGACGACCATCAGCGCATCGTCGGGAAGCAGGTCGAGCAGGCCGCCCGCCTGGTTCGAGACGGTGTGGCGATCGTCTCCGTCTAGCGGCAGCCAGCCCATGCCCCGCAACCGTAGGCCGCTGGCTTCTAGTGATAGGGTAGCCGCTACGCCTTGGTTGCGCTGAATGGGCGACAGGCCCAAGAGTGGCGCGGGCTGGGCAGAACGGGCGATCGCCAACTCCTTCACCCCCGGGCCATTAAGATACAGTCGCGCCAGGGGTTGGGGGGCGGCCACATCGCGCAGGGCTTCGCCATAGGTGGCAATCTGCTCGAGCGATGGCTCGCCCTGAGCAGTGTCAATCACTGCGTCCAGTGCAACAGATTGGTTCGTGAGGATCAAGTAGCGATCGCCCAGCAGCATAGCAGCCACGGTGCGATCGCCATCCACAAACTCTCGAATGGCTTGCCCCCGATAGGTGCGAGAGCTAGCCGTGGTTTGGGGCGGGCTCAGGTCTGCCAACACTTGCTGCGCTTGCTCAACATTGGTCACGGGTAGCACCGCGAGCAAGGGCCGCTGGGCATCCTGCTCGACAAAACTCGGCGTCGGCAGTTCGGTAATTGCACCCTCGGGCGGGGTGCCCTCTGCGCCTAGCGCTGGCTCCCCCTCGGCCTCGTCGTCTGCAGGCGCGTCTGGACTGTCTTCAGACGAGTCAGGAGACGGTGGCGGAGCAACGGACAGAGAGTCCTCCAATAAATCTTCTGTAGAAGGCAACAATGCCAGGGTCACTTCGCTGCCTAGCCAGGCAGTGGCGGCACGGTTGATCTGTAGCCCATTGTGGGTGAGCAGGCGATCGCGCCACTGCACCAGTTGCTCATCCAGCACAGCGCGCGAGGCCGGTGTGCCAAGCGCGCGCAGCCGTCGCCATTGGGTGGGATCGGTGGAAAGCGACACCGCCATCAGCGTGTTTTGGGGCAGCACATCTACGCCAGGTGGC
The DNA here is from genome assembly GCA_041742695.1 of Elainellales cyanobacterium. Taxonomy (GTDB): domain Bacteria; phylum Cyanobacteriota; class Cyanobacteriia; order Elainellales; family Elainellaceae; genus Kaiparowitsia. Next base: position 8,978 of record JBGTOF010000489.1, read on the forward strand.
ACATCCTGCACCGCCACCGTGCGGCGATCGACCAAAAAATAGCCCAAGGCTCCACCCGTCACTAGGGCGATCGCCCCGCCCAACAGCACTGCCCGTATCGTCCGGCGAGATCGGTGTGGGGAAGAGTGCTTTGACGGGGATTTTTGGGAGCGTCGTGGCTGGGGCGATCGCCCCGTGGGCTTTCCCTTCGGTTTCATGGCGGGTCTCCGGTGCATCAGCTAGGCGCTGCTCGCAACCCAGTGCGGCAGTCGCTCGGTCATTAAGCGTGACGCCTCGCAGCTTACGAAATCTTCTGTCAGCCTGGCAGCAGCGTCTCGACTCCTATAGTAGGAGCAGCCTTGGCAATTGGTGCAGGGCTAGCCGCATTAGCTCAGGGAGTCGGGAGTGAAATTGGGGGCGATCGCCGCAATCAACGCCGAATAGTCTAACTCTGCCAACCCAGCTGCACAGGCATCTTCCAAGAGGTGCTGAATGCCCTCTAGGCTATCGGTTCTAATCCCTCCGGCACTCGCCGCCTGCACAAACAGACGCGTATCCTTTAGCAAATGCTTCGTTGGAAAGTTGGGCTGATCAAACCGACGTTCCACCATGCGCGACAGTTTCTTATCAAAGGTCGGTGCATAAAGAGCACTTTGCCGCAGAATATCCATAAAAATGTCTTCATCGACGCCCTCCTGCTGCACCAGGCTTAGGCTTGTGGCAAACGCCGTGGTCAGAGAGGCGATGAGCTGATTCAGCGCGAGCTTCAGGGTTGCGGCTTCACCCACCTCGCCAATCCACTCAGGCGTGCCCAATCGCTGCAACAGCGGCAGGCAAAATTCAAACAGGTCAGGAGACCCACCCACCATAATTTGCAGCGTGCCGTCTTTGACTTGGGGAATGCTGCCAAGCACTGGCGCTTCTAGATAGTCGCCCCCGTGGTCGGCAATGGCTTCGGCCAGCTCGCGGCTTTCGCGGGGGGCAATGGTGCCCATCTGCACCACGATGCATTGGTCTAGGGCAGAGCAGGCAGGCTCTGTCAGCAGCACCGCGTCAAGGGCCGGGCGATCGCTCACCATCAGCAGCACCACGTCGCAGGCTTGCAGCACCGCTGTCGCAGAGGGAGCGATCGCCACGCCCGAGTCTTGCAGCACCGTTAGCTTTTCTGGGGTCCGATTGTAGACCAGCAGCGACTCTACCCCCGATGCCAGCAACCGCTGCGCCATCGGCAGCCCCATCAGCCCCGTCCCGATGAGTCCTACGGTTAGATCTAGATCTGTCATGGCAGGTATCCAGCATTCAAGGTGGGTTTGCGTCGGCTTTTAGGAGAGGTGCATTTTGAGCACTGAGCGAGGCGCACGCCGCACATTACAGCGAATTGTATCAGCCCCGAGCTTGCTCATCGCTTCGTAACGGTGACAGCCCGAGAAGCCATAATACTGACCTTCAACTTCTAGCACATCGATCGGCTCTTGCTGCCCAATCTCGCGAATAGACTCCATCAGAGCCAACACTTTGGCTTGGTTATTTTGACGGAATAAAGGACGACGAATTTGATTTAAAGGAATATCGACAACACGCATATACAAGACTCCACAGTCTGGCTTACAAGGATAGATGGAATGGGCGATCGCTCACTCCATCTATCCTAAAGTGTAGTCGTTACGAGTTTGTTTTGCAAGAGTTACCGAGTGTCATCTGGTGGCGAATCTCGCTCTAGCAGGGCACGAATACACTGCATCTCTGTCAAAATGCTGCGCAAAAGTTCTTGCGTCGCCGTTTCAGCAGATTCGCGCACCTCAATTCGCACCTGTTTAATGCCTAGCTCATCCCCCGCAAAGCGACTCACCTCATTCGGGTGAAACATCAGCGGCTCCTCTTTATTTTGGCGCAGCTCAGGATTGAGCTTAGTCGGGTCGTAGGGAGGATTGAGCAAATCGGGGTCGGTGTTGGCATAGCGATACACCGAGGCACGAGACCGATTCAGCACCTTTTGCACCGCCTCAACCGTCATTAACCCGTCAGGATTGGTTGATACTTCTACATCCATAGCTTGCTCATGGGGCGTCAACTGCGGGTCTGAATGGCACTCTTTTGATGGGTCTAACCTGGGCTAAAACCCCCAGTAGCGCCGTGGCCCAGTGTCTAAGTGCACCACATTGGGCAGATTGCTATAAATGCCAATGCCCCCATTCCACCAGGGAAATAAGGCATTGGCCACGGCCCGCCCGCTGAGCCCAGACACCTGCAAATCTGCTGCCCTCCCAAATAAATGCTGGCTGCGAGTCGCCCCGCCCACCGCGGCATTCACATCCGGCGGTCGGTACCAAGAATTGACCCGGAACGGACGGCCAATCTGATTGCGTGCCCGCTGCAGTTCTCGTGCTAGGGCCACAATATCGCGGGCGATCGCCGCATTGGCAGGGATGCGCGTGCCATTTCGGGTTGCTTCGCCCCAAGTAAAATCGCCGTTGGGGATAATCGGCTGCCCGGTAAAGACCCGGCCAATACTCGGTACCTGAAACGGAGTTCCCGGAAAGGTAAGCGGCGGTGGCGGCGGTGGTGCGGGTGGCCGAGGCTGAGGATACACCACGCGGTTGTCTAACAATACCTGGGCATGCTGATCAAACACGTACCAGGTATTCAAGCCGTTAATAATATCTTTGGGATATTTAATAGAAAAGCGAATGTGATTGTTAAATGAGCCAGAGGCATCGGCAAAGGCATAGCCACCCACAATCAGGTTGGTGCCGCTTGCCACTGACACCCGTTCGTTAGCCGGAAGCTGAGACGATTGCAGCGGTCGTCGCTTAAACACCGTGTTTTCAGTGACCTTCAGCACAAAGTCGTTGGGTTCAATTTTGGGATAAACGACATCGCCATCAAACTCAACAAAGGCATGGAATTTGTAAACATACCAAGAGCTCAGCCCTTGCAGAAAATCACTTTCATTGCGGATAGAAATCCGCACATGATCATTAAAGTCACCTAGCCGATCTGAATAAGCATAGGAGTGAAGCAAAAACCGTCGCCCCCGAGGCACACTCACCGATTCACCCGGAGCCAGCACTGATGATTGCAACGGTCGTCGTTTGAACAGCGTACTTTGTACTACTTCTAGAATTGGCGTCGAAGATTGATCCTCATGGGGATAGACCACAACCCCGTCGAATTCTACCTGTGCCGCAGAACTATGGATAAACCACGTGTTAAACCCTTGAATATTGCGACCGAGTAACGCAAATTTGATATGCCCGTTGAAATCTCCGTTGGCATCGGCATAGGCATAGGACTGAATCTCGTAGACAGTGCCCGCACTCACGTTGTGGCGCTCGTTACTGCTGAGTTCCGACAACGGCTCTGCGCGGAGCTTGAACTGGGTGTCGCGGTTAATTCGTAAGATGCGCTTTACCATAAGGTCTTCTCGGGTTGTAGCTGGTTGATGCAAGGTAAGCAGGGGGTTGCAACGCTAAGGCTGGTCGATTTCCATAGCAGGCCTCATCATAGTAGAGCCGAACGATAGAGCCGAGGATAGGTATAGAACCCCTGCGTTATCTAAGGTTTTAGACCTCACCACACTATTCCTATTACAGAAATTTCTAACGTGATGAGTTGCTGTAGCATTAGGGGCGATCGCCCAACTTTAGTGGGGTTCGGTTCCGCCTGCCTGAAATTTAATCCGCTCTACAGGTGCCCTTTTTTATCCCTTGTTTCTTATACACCAGATACATTAAACCAGCTTTGTGATTTCGCGATTGCCGATTTTAAGGATGTGACCTACCACTCTTCGGCATGAGTCCCGCTTTTCAGCCCTTCCCCTACACGTGGCACTGAATGCTAAAACCTAGATTAACGTCAGTTCGGGTTAAGCGGGTTTTGGCTTACCCCACGCTTACGTTTACTACCCAGGGAATCATTGCGAGTTGCGGTACACGAGGGTTTTTACTCATAAGATTTTGTATATTAAAAGCTCTATAGAAATACATAAGTCTACATAAAAAAGGAGGGTGCGTCTAACACACCCCCCTTCTTACGCATAAGTTCGTCGATAATCACGTTGCAAATCGCATGTTAGCTCCCTGCAACGCTATTTGCAACGTGACTGGTAGTTGCATGACGAACCAATCATCAAAGCTAGTCGCATCGTTGGGCTACAATAGCCACGAACTGCTCAGTTTTACTGCTTCAATTCGAATCAATTAAACCGTTGTGCTACGGGTAAGCATGCTCCACAGCCAGATGGCAATGATAGCACCCAACACAGCCACAATCACACCAGGGATGCTAAGAGAAGCCGCACCAAATGCTAGCGTCCCTTCTGTGAGCAAGGTCACCAGCGTACCCCCAATAAATGCACCTACGATACCTAGTAGCATCGTACCTAGGATGCCGCCGCCCTGACGACCAGGAATAACGGCCTTGGCGATCGCACCAGCCAGAAGACCCAAAATGATCCAAGCGATAATGTTCATAATTTTGTTAAACCTCGAAACTTCAACACTAATGAAAGAATATCAAGAATGATGGGGTGAATTAATCCGTCAGAAGAGATATCTCCTTTCATCAAAAGGCTAATGAGTAATCCACCGAACTGAATCAAAAGGATGACACAGCCCCGCAGGACTCAATTAGCTAAAGCCTGCTCGACATGTTGATAGGAGTGTTTCGTCTAGTGAGGGCTATAGAGAGATATACCCTCACTCCAATGCTAAAACGGCAAGCGTAGATCTAGCTTGATGGCTAACATTCGTACGCAAAACGTTGCAATGATGCAGCCTAGCATGGCAAGGGTGTTGTCTAGCCTGATATCTCGCAGCAGCACATAGGCAAACGCGCCCAGCAGGGCACACACGGCATAAAGCTGGGTGCGAATGAGAAAGATCTGCGGCACTTCTGCAAAAAACACATCCCGAATGACGCCGCCAAAGGTTGCGGTGATCATACCCATGACAGGAGCCACGTAGCGATGGGTGTTGTAAGTAAGCGCATAGTAGGTGCCAAGATAGCTAAACAAACCCAGCCCTAATGCGTCTAGCACAATGATGAATCGGCGGGTACGGCGATCGCCCTGAAGTGGAAAAACCACTGCAATCACCGCCGTAATTAGGACAGTGATGATATAAATTGGGTGTTGGGTCCAATAAAGCGGATGGCGATCGAGCAACACATCGCGCAGCGTCCCACCGCCAAAGGCGGTCACAAACCCAATCACAAGCGACCCAAAGAAATCAAGATCGCGTTTGCGAGCTTCTACAACACCGCTGAGCGCAAACACAAATACAGAGGCCCACTCTACCCCCAACAGCACCAGTTCACGAGTCATCTGCGGTACGTAGACAAGCCGACTCAAGCAGGAATGTGTCACGCAAATACTGCGTCACACCGTTTTGACTTTACCGCAGACTTAGCACCCTGTCCGCTGTCTAAACAGATTCGATCCCATTTACTGGGGTGCATCCCACTTTTGTAGCCCTCACCCTAAATCCCTCTCCCAAGCTGGGGAGAGGGACTTTGAATCTTGCTCCCCTTCTCCCAATATTGGGAGAAGAGGCTGGGGGATGAAGGCCAAGGGCATCAGTTTACTGCAATAACAGTGGCAGGCAAATTCGATTGACTGAGCTGTTGCATCATGGCTTCTGCGGCGGGGCGATCGCGGAACAGACCCGCCTGCATCACCACCTGACCATTAATCACCGTGCGGAAGGCATCGGGAACCACCGACCGAATGCGCTGTTGCGCTGTGGGGCTGCTGTCGTTTACGACGACGCGATAGCTAAAGCCCAAATCTGAGGCTAGGCGCGGCGAAGAAAACTGGGGCGTCCCCGAATACACGGGGGCGGCATTGCCCCAAGAGCCTTGATTTACGCCGACAGAGGGCAGCGTTCCGGGCGTGTGGCCAGTGGGAGTTGGGGGCGCACCCGGCACCGGCAGCACTGCAATATCCCCAGGGCGGGCCACGGCGGGTGGGGGTGGCAGCGGCGACCCTGCTATGGGCGGTGTGGTCGGCGTCGGCCGTGTAGTCGCAGGCGGGGGGGTGACGGGCAATGGAGCAGGCCGTGTCACCACGATCGAGGCTGGCGGTGGCACGGGAATGGTGATGGGTGAGCCTGCGGTGGGCACGCGAGGCGGATTGGCCGCAATGGGCGCGGGGCTCGGTTGGGATGGGGTGGGCCTAGACGCGACTGGAGCTAGGTTAGGTGTGCTGGGTCTCCCGGTGGCCGAAGCCACTAGTGTAGGCAGGGCGGTGTCGTTGGTGAGGTAGACATGCCCTAGCTGCTGACCGTTATAGACTCGGCGGGTAAGGCGCCAGCCGGAGTTTAGCTGAATTTGCCCAAAGGTGCTCGGTACGCTGCTGGTGCGGCCAACTTCGAGGCGGTGAGAGTTATCGCTGGGCACGGCATAGAGTACAACAGCGTTGCCCACGCGCTCGGTCCGTAGGCTGTAGCGCAGTCCCAAATCTTGGCCTGCGACACGTACCGAGTAGCCGTTGCGGTCGGTGGCGCGGGCACAAATTCCGGTGAAGTCAAAGTTGAGCATCAGCGGCTCTACAGTGCCGCCACTTTCTCGCCAGCAAGCGCGATCGCCCCTAACTTGTTCCAAAATTGTGGGGCGACTACCGCCAGCGGTAGCCATCACAACAAATCGACTTTGATCAACTTCTGTGCTAGCAAATGTGGCGGCTGCGGCTGCGCTAAACACGCCACCGGCTCCTAGCCCTACTGCTGTTAATGCGGTGAGACTCAACCAGCCTGTCGGTTTCATAATTTCTCTCGTCTTTGATGATTGATAGGGTGAGGCACTGTAGCAGATTCCCTGAATTTCAACCGATGGGGGGATGGCTACGCATCATACTTCCATTCGGGTTTGACCTGATCCGTGCATTTTTTAAGGGAGCACATAAATTCATGGGCATCCGGTGCACTTTGACTGAGGGGCACGATCGCCCGGCGCGACATTCCTCTGTTTAGCCCCCAGCAGCACCTCGATCTACGATGTAAAGTGCGATGCAAAACCTGGCCCCAAGCGAATGCCGGAGTGCCAATAGTCTGGAGCGTTAGTTGAGGAAAAGCTACGGCTTTAGCCAGCACATCGTTAAACCAGTCAGCTCTGATCTAAGCTCGACGATGCGTGGGTTGGCCTGTTAACTAGTTGGACGGGGCGATCGCCCAAAAAGTTTCAGAAAAGAATGAACGGCCCTGAATCGGATAGGTTTAGTTGGATGCGTCTAGAGCGCTATATGCAGTACCCATCATTGAATCAGCGATCCAGCCGCGCAAGAAAAAAGCACCCGGTCGGGTGCTTTTTTGGAGGGGATGCTAAAGCGTTAATCTTCGATCAAATTGACTCAATTGCTGTCTCAATCATAGCTAGCCACAATCCACAGATCGTCTTAAAACCGCGTCAAAATGTAGAGCAGCGTAAACAGCACAATCCAAATAATGTCAACGAAGTGCCAATAAATCTCGGCCATCTCTACGCCAGTGTGGTGCGAGTTGGAGTAGTGCCCTGAACGGCGCGATCGCCACAGCACGCCCAGAATCAGACAAACGCCGATAAAGACATGCAGACCGTGGAACCCCGTCATTAAGTAAAAGCAGTTGGCGAATATATTGGACTTGAGGCCATAACCCAAGGTTGCATATTCATATACCTGGCCTGCCAAAAACACAAGACCCATCAGCGCCGTCACGGTGTACCAGAGGCGGAGCCCCTTCACATCATTTTTCTTCACCGCTGTGTCGCCCAAGTGAATCACAAAACTGCTTGACACCAGAATGACGGTATTAATGGTAGGAAGCAATAGCTCGACCTCGGTGCCTTCGGGCGGCCATTGAGCCGCAGCCCCCCGCAGCAGCAGGTAGGTCGCAAAAAAACCACCAAACATCAGCGACTCTGACGCTAAAAACGTCAGCAGCCCCCATACCCGCAGGTCGGGATGCGCCTCATGCTCGTGGGCGATCGCCTCGGCCGGCATGGCGCCATCTACCAGAACTTCAGAGGTTTCAGAGGGAACAGTTGAACCTTGCATAGCGTTGTAAAAGGGGTTGCGACAAAAGTATTCAATAGCTGGGCTAGCGAAATGGCCGCTAGCCCAGCCTTTCGTTAGCTGCTGTGAGGGGCGATCGCCTCCTCCAAAGAATCGGCCTGTCCATTCAGATCCACATTCATTCCGTAATCATAGGGGCCATGGGTCACCACCGGCAGCACTTCCCAGTTTTCAACGATCGGCGGCGAATCCGTCGTCCACTCTAGCGTCAGCGCATTCCAGGGGTTTCCACTCGCCTTTGGCCCCTTAGACCAGCTCCAGATCACGTTGAACAAGAAGGGCAGAATCGAAAACGCCAATACAAACGCGCCAAAGGTGCAGAGCTTGTTTAACGCCTCAAACTGGGGATCATACATCGCCACGCGGCGAGGCATTCCGTGCATTCCCAGCTGGTGCATGGGCAAAAAGGTAATGTTTGTGCCGATAAAGGTCAACACAAAATGGACGCGCGCCCAGGTTTCGTTCATCATTCGCCCTGTGATTTTGGGGAACCAGTGATAGATCCCTGCATACAGGCCAAACACCGACCCACCAAACAGCACATAGTGAAAGTGTGCCACCACATAGTAGGTATCGTGCACATGCACATCAAAGGGGGCAGCCCCTAGGGTGACCCCGCTCAAGCCGCCCAGCACAAACATTGACAGCAAGCCTACGGCAAACAGCATGGCTCCGGTGTAGCGAATTTTGCCACCCCACAGCGTCGCCACCCAGCTAAAGATTTTCACCCCGGTGGGCACCGCCACAATCAGCGTAGAAATGGTGAAAAATAGACGCATCCAGGGCGGGGTGCCGCTGGTAAACATATGGTGCACCCACACAAACAAGCCGAGCAGACAAATCGCCAAGCTGGAATAGGCGATCGCCTTATAGCCAAAAATCGGCTTGCGGGCGTGAACTGGAATCACCTCTGACATTACGCCAAAGATGGGCAAAATCATCAGATACACCGCCGGGTGCGAATAAAACCAGAACAAGTGCTGATAAATCACCACGTTGCCGCCCTCCTCGGGCTTAAAAAACGAGGTGCCAAAATTAATATCAAACAGCAGCAGCGTGAGGCCAGCCGCCAGCACGGGGGTAGACACCAGCGCCAGCACTGACGTTGCCACCATCGACCAGCAGTAGAGCGGCAGCTGATCCCAGCGCATGCTGGGCACCTTCATGAAAAAGATGGTGATCAAAAAGTTGACCGAACCCAAGATAGAGGAGGAACCCACCAACACCAACGCCAAAATCCACATGGACTGCGCCGTGTTGGCCGTGATGGCGCTCAAAGGAGGATAGGAGGTCCAACCCGATTGAGCCCCGCCAAAGAAGAAGCTGCCCAGCAGCAGCGCCCCCGCCGGTGGGTTGAGCCAAAAGGCGATCGCATTTAGCTTGGGAAACGCCATGTCGCGCGCACCCACCATCAGCGGCACCAAAAAGTTACCAAAGCCCCCAATCGCCGCAGGCACCACCCAAAAGAAAATCATGATGGTGCCGTGGTTGGTCAAAAAGGCGTTGTAGAGCGCAGGGCTAATAAAGTCGGGATCTGCTGTGGCCAGCTCCGTCCGCATGGCTACCGCCATTAGCCCGCCTATCAGATAAAACACAAAGGCCAGCACCAGATACTGAATGCCGATGACCTTGTGATCAATGTTGAACGTAAAGTAGTCGTACCACTTCCAGGGTTCGTGGATGTGGGCTGGGGTAGCAATCACTCCAGTTTCGACGGGGACTTGTGCTTGCGCCATAACTCTAAAAAATGTTTAAAAGGATCGAAGGAGTCTAAGAGAGCTCAATAGATGAACCGGAATGGGGCCTAACGCAGCGGCTAGGAAGCTGAGTCAGCCTCAGTCGCCGGGGCATGGAGGTGGGCGATCGCCTCAGGCGTAATCCCCATCTCGGCCACATAGGGCTGCAAGAAGTCGCCCGTCAGCAGCGTAGAGGGATTCTTTGACAGGTTGGCTGCCACCACATCCGGCGAGGTCTCGGCTTGAGCAACCTGATTCTGCTCTAGCCAGGCATCGTAATCGTCTTGAGTGTGAACGATAACCTGCGATCGCATGCCGCCATGGTAGCTGCCGCACAGTTCTGCACAGACCACGGGATAAGTTCCTACCTTGGTCGCTCGAAAGCGCAGCCCAGTCTGCTGCCCCGGCAAAGCATCCTGCTTTAACCGAAACTGCGGCACCCAAAACGAGTGAATCACGTCCTGTGCCGTCAGATCGAGCTGCACATCTTTGCCCACGGGGATATGCAGCTCTCCCGTCATGATGCCGCTGTTGGGATAGTTAAATAACCAGGCATACTGCATACCCGTCACCGCCACCGTCAGGTCGGGAGCGTTCCCCATCATTGAGGTGCCGGCCCCAAAGCCATACCGTGGGTCAAAGTCAGCGGCTTCAGCCTCGGTCATGGCCATCAGTGGCATCGTGTCGCCCCCAATGAGCTGCCCATCGGGATTGGGAGCCTGCGCCACCACCGCAGCCGCATGCTGATGCCCCATCATCGGGTGACTGCCCGGTGACAAGCCTCCCATTTCCTGAAATACCTCTACGCTGTAAACCCCAATACCAATCACCAACACGGCTGGGATTGCTGTCCACAAGGCTTCGAGGGGCAAGTTACCATCTACCGGAATGCCGTCCGTGTCGTCTCCGGCACGCTGCCGATAGCGAATCATGAACCAGATGATCATGCCCTGCACCACGATGAACAGAGCTGTGCTAATCACCATCATGACGTTGAACAACTCATCCACCAGAGGGGCTTGCTCTGAGGCTTGCTCAGGCAACAGGCCGTGGTTGTAGCCCAGCCAGAGACTTGCCAGAGTGATGACAACCCCAGCGATGAGGGTAAGGAGTGGTGCTGGAATTTGCTTCATGAAGAGAAACTCAAAAATTCAAAACGTTCAAAGAAGTAGCCGTTCTCTGCGTAACAGGGTCTCACCAATCGAGAATAACCCTAGCGCAATCCGAACTTAAATAGCGCTTAAATAGCTCAACCTAGGCTCAATAGCTGTGATCAATCGAGCCATCCATTTGCAGTCACGTCCTAATTGATAAGTATTAATAGGTGACTGTTGAGCCATTTCACGCACGGCTATACAATCCGCAGCGTTACACCTGCACCCCTTTGTAATATCATCCAAATCCAAGTCGTGGAGGAAACTTATGATTTGTTTTACATCTTGAGGGTGATGGAGTGATGATGAAGCGATCGGTTTGACCGTTGATGCGATGCTGTGCGTGCAGGGTTAATTTTAGAACTATATTTTGTGAATGTGGCTGTGTTGTAAAGAACAAAATTGCCTTGTCATCATCGCTCATCGCTGAAATCTTTTCGATGCTAGCGCGATCCCCCACGCTCTACCGGAAGGGTGAGGCTTTTGTTGCAATCTGCAATCTTTTCTACCTCTTGCCGCTATTGGCCCGAGCAATAGGGCGTCTGTGCAGCGTCTGGGCAGTTTTCTGGGCAAAGCCTGAACTATCCAGAAAACTGCTGAGCGTAGAAGCGGGCATAGCGGCCCTGCTGCATGAGTAGGGCGTCATGGGTTCCAGCTTCTACCACTTGGCCGTGTTCAAGCACCAGGATGCGGTGAGCCCGGCGCACTGTGGCCAGCCGGTGGGCAATGATAAATACAGTGCGATCGCACATGAGCCGTTCCAGCGCCTCTTGCACCAGCGCTTCTGACTCAGAGTCAAGGGCTGAGGTGGCTTCGTCCAAGATGAGGATGCGGGGGTTGAGCAGCACCGCTCGGGCGATCGCCAAGCGCTGCCGCTGCCCACCCGACAGATTCACGCCCCGCTCGCCTACCCAGGTGTGGTAGCCCTGAGCAAATTGGGTAATGAACTGGTGAGCGTTGGCAATGCGCGCCGCCTCTTCCACGGCGTCTAGATCAAACGCTGATTGCCCAAAGGCAATATTTTGGGCAATGGTTCCCGAAAACAAAATGCTCTCTTGAGGCACAATGCCAATCTGGCGACGCAGACTGCGCAGCGTGACCTGGCGAATATCTACCCCATCTACCCAAATGGTTCCCTCTTGGGGATCATAGAACCGGGGCAACAGGTTGACCAGGGTGGTTTTGCCCGCCCCCGAGGCACCCACGAGGGCGATCGCCTCTCCGGGCTTAGCCAGCAGGTTAAGATGGCTCAGCACAGGCGATCCCGGCTCATAGCCAAAGCTCACATTCTGATACTCCACCTTGCCCGTCACGCGGGGTAGGGCGATCGCCCCGGGCAGTTCCACCACCGCAGGTTCTAGATCGAGCAGTTCAAACATGCGATCAACCGAGGCTTCTCCCTGTTTGAACTCGTTGTAGTTTTCAGTGAGGTGGGCGATTGGGTCAATCAGCCAGGCCACTGCTACCACAAAGCTACCGAATGCCTCGCCGGTTAGATTCCCCGTTGAAATTTGCCAGCCCCCTAGCAACAGTAGCAGCAAGATGCTGAGGGTTTGCAGAAACCCCACCACAGGATACTGCACCGCCTTAATCCAAGCGGCCGCATACTTGGCACGGCGATTGCGCTCGGCTTCTTGACCAAATCGTTGAATCTCAAAGTCCTCGGCCGCAAAGGCGCGCACCAGGCGAATGCCGCTAAATACCTCTGTTAAGAGAGACGATAAATCTGAGACCAGGTTTTGGCTTTTGCGAGAGGTCGCCATCAACTGCTCGCCAAACCAGCCAATCAAAACCGCCATCAGCGGCGCAACCACGATGCTGGCTAGGGTCAACTGCCAGTTGAGATAAATCATGTAGCCAAACACGACAATAAGCTGCAACAGGCAAGGCACAAAGTCATGAAAGACTTTATTAATGACTTCGCCAATTCGGTCAATGTCTTCTGTGAGGCGATAGGTGAGATCTCCGGTTTGGGCCCGCTCAAAATAGCTGAGACTGAGGCTTTGCAGGTGGGTGTACGTGCGCTGGCGCAGGTCGAGGGCGATCGCCAGCGCCGCCCGTGCCATCAAGGAATCTTGCCCATACTGGGCAATTTTTTGCACCAGAAAAATTCCCGCTACTACAGCAGACAGCAGGGCCAAGGTGCGGATGTCGCCTCCAACCAGCGCAGCCAGCAGCTTGCCAGCCAGCCATGCCGTTAGCGGCCAGGCAGCCGTAAACACCGCTGTACACATTAGCGCCAAACCAATGGTGCGCCCCTGCGGTCGCAGCAGCGGCAACAGCCGTCTGTAATTAGAACGTTGCGTTAAGTCTCTAGCCAAAGTCCAGTCAGCGCGTTGCCAATTTGTATGCCAATTTGTAGCCAAATATCCCGTTCTGCTAGGCTATCAGCTTTCGAGAGCAATCCGGCCATCCTGCTAGCAAACCTGGCAAAATGGGCATCCTAAAAAGAATTATTGAAATGCTATAGTCGTCCCCAAGCCTCAGGGTGTCAGGGCCTGCCCGTGATAATGTTTGTCCCTTCGTCATTCGTCCCTTCGTCAAGAGTCGGCTCTAGGCAGCGGCCCTTGCACTGCATCATGCGACTGCATCCTTCACCTATATCCGTTCTATACCATTCAGGCTGTCATGGTAAGCTCCATCGGTTCAACTCAGTCCGTGGATGCTGCGGAACCCCTCCCTGGCTATCAGTTAATTGAATTACTTTACGAAGGTCCACGCACGCTGGTCTATCAAGGGCATGATCGCTCTGCTAATCAGTCGGTCATCGTCAAACTCCCTCGACAAGAGTTTCCGTCGCTGGCCGACCTCGTGCAGTGGCGCAATCAATATACGGTCACGCAACTCCTCAACGCTAGCAATGCACCGGGCATCATCCGCTCACTTGCGCTAGTTCCATACCGCAATAGCTACGCCCTAGTGCTGGAGGATTTTGGCGGAATTTCACTGGGGCACTATCTGACCCAGGCTTCAGCCGCCGGTTCCGCTGCGTTGCCTATTGCCGAGGTGCTGGCGATCGCCCAACAGCTCTGCATTAGCCTGCACCAGCTTTACGAACACCGCGTCATCCACAAAGACATCAAACCTGCCAACATCCTGATTCACCCCGAGACCAAGCAGGTCAAACTCACCGACTTCTCGATCGCCTCACAGTTGCCCCGCGAGACGCAAGAGCTGCAAAGCACTCAACTGCTTCAGGGTACCTTGGCCTACCTCTCGCCCGAGCAAACCGGACGCATGAACCGAGGCATTGACTACCGCAGCGACTTCTACGCTCTGGGGGTCACATTATTTGAACTCTTCACAGGGCAGCTGCCCTTCCCCACCCACGACCCCCTCGACTTGATTCACAGCCACCTAGCTAAACACCCGCCTTCAATTCACGAGCTGCGACCCGAGGTGCCTAAGGTGCTGTCAGACATTGTGGCCAAGCTGCTGGCAAAAACCGCCGAAGACCGCTATCAGAGTGCATCAGGCCTGCAATGTGACCTTCAACACTGCCTAGAGGCATGGATTGCCACAGGCACCATCGCGCCCTTCTCCCTGGGCACCACCGATCAAGGGCACAACTTTGTCGTTTCGGAAAAGCTGTACGGGCGTGAGGCAGATGTCGCGGCCCTGCTTAACGCCTTTGACCATATGGCAGACGGCATCGATCTCGTCGAGTCCGCCCTGACCCAGCAACTGGTTCTTGTTGCAGGGTTCTCAGGCATTGGCAAAACCGCCGTCGTCAACGAGGTGCATAAGCCCATCCTGCGACGACGGGGCTACTTTATTAAGGGGAAATATGACCAGTTTCAGCGTGATATTCCCTTTAGCGCTATGGTGCAGGCCTTTCGAGACTTAATGGCACAGATTTTAGCTGAGTCAGATGCGGCGCTAGAGCAGTGGAAGCAGCGCATCCTCAATGCCATAGGAGACAGTGGGCAAGTCATCATCGACGTAGTTCCAGAGCTAGAGCATATCATTGGCTCTCAACCGCCCGTGCCGAACCTCACGGGAACGGCCCGGCAAAACCGATTTAACCGGGTGTTTCAGGGCTTTGTTCAGGTATTCGCCACAGCAGAGCATCCCTTAGTGATGTTCCTCGACGATTTGCAATGGGCAGACGTGGCCTCTCTACAACTGCTCAAGCTATTGCTAAGCGACCCAGAGGTGGGCTGCTTGCTGATGATTGGGGCCTACCGCGATAACGAAGTGTCCCCTGGGCATCTGCTAACCCTTGCCCTAGACGACATGCGTCGAACTGGGATCACCCCCCAGATCATCACGCTGCAGCCGCTCACAGAACCAGACGTCAATTGCCTAGTGGCAGACACCCTTAACACCGCTCCAGACCATACGGCCGCACTAACCCACCTCATTTATCAGACGACTCAGGGCAATCCGTTCTTTACGAGTCAGTGTCTCAAGGCACTGCACGCAGACCACTACATTCGGTTAGATGCTACAACGCAAACCTGGGTGTATGACCTCCTTACTATTCAGCAGCTCGTGCTCACGGGTGACGTGGTGGAATTCATGGCGCAGCAGCTGCAAAAGTTACCGATGAAGACCCAGGCGGCAATGCAGTTGGCGGCCTGCCTGGGTAACCAGTTTGATTTGGATACGTTGGCGATCGCCGCTCAGCAGTCTGAGTTTGCCATTGCAGCCACCCTATGGCCAGCCCTAGAAACGGGGCTAATCGTGCCTATGAGCGACGACTATAAAATTTATCAAGACAGTGGTTTAGAAGGGGCACTCGATCGTACTGCTGTCCATGCTGCAACCCCGGCCACATCTAGCTCAGCGGCTAACCCCACCTATCGGTTTCTGCACGACCGGGTGCAGCAAGCCGCCTATGCGCTGATTCCATCGGCACAGATCCCGGCGACCCATTTAACCATTGGGCAGCGGTTGCTGGCTCAAATTGCTAGGGCAGATCAGGGCGATCGCTGCTTTGAAATTGTCAACCAGTTGAACCAGGGCGTTGGCCTGATTACCGATGCGCAAGAGCGGCAAAACCTGGCGCAGCTTAACTTGACCGCGGGGCGAAAAGCTAAAGCCTCGACCGCCTACGCAACCGCCCTCCGCTACTTTCAACAGGGGATTGAGTGTCTGCCGTCTACCGCGTGGGCGCAAACCTATCCCTTAGCGCTCAGCCTCCATAGCGAGGCCGCAGAAGTGGCCTACCTCTACACCGACTATGAGCAATCGGCCGCACTGGTGGCCATCATCGAGCGCCACGCCCGCGACACCCTTGATCAAATTAAAGTGTATGAGCTCAAAATTCAGTTTTACTTAGCACAGCTCAAAATGACGCAGGCGCTAGAAACGGGGATGGCGGCGCTGCACACCCTCAACTTTCCCATTGCGAATGAATTGGGGTGGAATCATCTAGCATTACCGCTGCCCCAGGTAGAAGATCTGGATCAGTGCCCCCCTCATGACGGCTCCCCAGCAGTTGGCGGTGCTGCGAATTCTCTCGGCGCTGACTACGACCGCCTACCAGACCCAGCCTGAATTCTTCGGCTGGATTGTGCAAACTCAGTTTCGGCTCTGCGTAGAGCAAGGGCATTCAGCCTTGGCTCCGTTTGCGTATATTGCCTATGCCTGGCTCTGCGGTGCCATCAACGAAGTGGAACGAGCCCACCAGGCAGGGCAAGTGGCGATCGCCCTGCTCGACCAATGGGATGTGAAAGACAGTCGCATTTTGCACCTGTTCGAAGCCTATGTGCGCCACCGCAAAGAGCACACTCGCGCCACCTTCAGCAAGTTTCAAGACTCCATCCATATGGGGCTAGAAACCGGCAACCTAGAGTATGCCACTTACTCTGCAATGAACGTCAGCGCCTATCGGTTATTTAGCGGCGAGCCCCTCGACGAAGTGCGGCAGGCCCAGGCGCAGTCGATGGATGTGCAGCGGGTGTGCAAGCAAGAGTTTCAGCTTACCTACAATCAGCTGTGGCAACAGGTGACTCTAAACCTCCAAGGCGAGGTGTCTGATCCCTGCCTGCTGGTGGGCCAGTGCTTTGATGAAACCGTCATGCTCCCGCGATGGCAGGCAGCGCAAAATCACCAGTCGCTCTGCGCCTATCACCTATCGAAGCTAATTCTGCACTATCTCTTTGGGCACGGTTTAGAAGCGGCCCATCACGCCCGCGAGGCAGCGCACTACATGGGTAGTGTCGCGGCCTTAATGGAAGTGGCGGTCTACTGCTGCTATGGGTCACTAGGGCTGCTAGCGCAGATGCCAACCCATGCAGCGGTGCAGCAGACAGCAGACTGGGCAACCGTGTTGCACAACCAGACTATTCTGCATAACTGGGCCCAGCACGCGCCCATGAACTATGGCTACAAGTATGACCTGGTTGAGGCCGAGCGGCATCGCGTGTTGGGCGATCGCCTAGCTGCGTTGGACTACTACGACCGGGCGATCGCCCAAGCCGGGGAGCACGGCAACCTGCAAGACGAAGCCCTCGCCAATGAGTTGGCGGCTCGCTTTTTCTTAGAATGGGGCAAGGACAAGCTCGCGCAACCTTACCTGATTGCCGCCTATTATCGGTATGGTCAATGGGGCGCGATCGCCAAAGTCACTGATTTAGAACACCGCTACACCACTCTGTTGGCCCCCATCCTCACCCCAACCGCGAGCCTTGTGGCTCGCTCGACCGATGGCGTCATAGGCAATGCGGGCGCATCCTTGTCTAGCAACCTAACCACGCAGCTTGATCTGGCAACTATTCTCAAAGCGTCTCAGGCAGTCTCTAGCGAAATTGAGTTGAGCAAGCTGCTAGAAACCCTGATGCAGGTGATGATGGAAACTGCTGGGGCTGACGGCGGGGCACTCGTGCTCGACGCAGAATCCTGGACTGTCGCAGTGGCGTGCAGTGGAACCGACTGTACCCTACAGCCTGTCCCCCTAGAAGACAGCTCGATGGTGCCCCAGGGAATCTTGCATTACGTGCGCCGCACTCAGGAACCGCTGGTGCTACACCAAGCAGATCAGGAAGCCGCGTTTGCAGCCGATCCCTATATGCTGCAACATCAGCCGCAGAGCCTGCTGTGCCTGCCGATTTTTCGCCAGAGTCAGCTGATTGGGGTTCTATATCTCGAAAATCGCCTCGTTGCAGACGTGTTTACGAGCGATCGCCAAGAGTTGTTGCAGCTCCTGTGCGCCCAAGCCGCTATTTCCCTTCAAAACGCCCGTCTCTACCAACAGGCCCAAGACACCACGCACCAATTAGAGCGATCGCTCCAAGACTTGCAGCAGATGCAGCTACAGCTGGTGCAAAGTGAAAAAATGTCTACCCTAGGAAATTTGGTCGCTGGCATTGCCCACGAAATCAATAATCCTCTAGCCTTTCTCTCTGGCAATCTCAAACCGGCTCAGCTGTATGTGGCAGATCTGCTGGGGCTGATTGACCAATATCAGCAGCACTATCCCACTCCCGCTCCAGCTCTAGAAAACTACATCGAGGTGATTGATCTGGAGTATCTAAGAAGCGACCTGCCCAAACTGATCGAGTCAATGAATCTGGGGGTCGATCGCATTCGCGGCATCAGCACCAGCCTTCGCACCTTCTCTCGGGCCGATAAAGACCACAAGGTGCCCTTTAATATTCACGATGGGTTAGACAGCACACTGCTGATTTTGAAGCATCGACTCAAGTCTACCCACTATCGCTGCGACATTGAAATTGTCAAAGACTACGGCGACCTGCCACTGGTGGAATGCTTTCCAGGACAACTCAACCAGGTGTTTATGAACCTGCTGGCCAATGCAGTGGATGCGCTGGATGAGTTCCATACGGCTCAGCCGATGGCAGACCTCACAGCAGTCGCCGTTCCAACCGGCATCGAGTCTGGCGTCTTACCCTTCATTACAATTCGCACGCAGGTTCTAGACGATAACCGCGTGCAGATTGCGATCGCCGACAACGGCCCGGGCATTCCCGAACACGTGCGCGATCGCATCTTTGATCACCTATTCACCACCAAAGCCGTCGGCAAAGGCACTGGCTTTGGCCTGGCGATCGCCCGACAAATTGTTGAAGAAACGCACGACGGCATCTTACGCTGCCAGTCTATCCTCGGCGAGGGATCTACCTTCATCATCGAGATTCCGGCAGATTTGGCATGAGTCGACAGCGCTCGTAAACCCTGCTAAAACACAAATCCCTTGACGGCATCTATCGTGGCACGAACTGCGGTGTAGCCAAAGAGCAAAATGGACGTGGTCAGTAATGCGCCCATGAGGCAGACTACCAGTCCCGCTAAGGTAATAAACCCATCATCATCCAGCAGCCCAAAGCCCACTACAAAAATTCCCATAGCAGGCAGCGTGTTGGTTAGCGGAATTGGAATCATCATTGAAATCGCCATGAGGGTGATCGCTGCCCCCATTAGCATTCGACCTGGGTAACTCTTGCAGAACCAACCCATCCGGGGTCGGCTTAGCGCTTCGATCCGTTTGAGCCAGGGTAATCCTGTTTTAAGGAAGCCTTGCACCTGCTTCAGCTCAAGGGGGTGTTGCTTAAGCCGCTCAGGAAGCCACGGTTTTCTGCGCCCAGCCATCAGCTGCACTGCCAAGACAAACAACACCACCCCAAACGGCATAGCAAAACCCGGAGCGGGGATCGGCAAGGCCGAGGGTAGCGCCAGCAGCACAAATAAAAACCCAAATACTCGTTCGCCTGCAATGACTAGAATGCGATTGAGTGTTACCGTCTCTGACTCCACTTCATCAAAGAAGTGACGTTGCAATTCATCCGAAAGTTTATCCACAGATTTGAGTCTCGAACCTAAGAATTAAAGATTGCGGTAGTCACAGTGCTGCGGCCTTCTGGCAGAATGGCACCCACGCAATGCGTAGATGCCATCACCAAACGATAACCTTGCAGCAAGAGCGATCCAATCGCTCTACATCCTAACTTCAGGTGAACTTAGCCAAATCCAGATAAAAAGAGACATAGGCAATAACATCCTTATTGACTCTTCATAGAGGCATCAGGTGCCTGCCGTCCATGAATTAATATACTCCACCTGATCGGTCGTATAGCTGTCGATGGCAATACCCATGGCTTGCAGTTTGAGGCGAGCGATGTCTTCATCGACCTCACGAGGGATGGAATGAATGCCAGGCTCTAGCTTGCCCTTATTTTTCGCTAGATATTCACAGGCTAACGCCTGGTTGGCAAAGCTCATATCCATCACAGCGCTGGGGTGACCCTCAGCGGCAGCCAGGTTGACCAAGCGGCCTTCACCCAACACCACCACCGACTTGCCGCTGTTGAGGCGATATTCTTCGGTAAAGTTGCGCACAGTTTTCACTTCACTGGCCATGTCCTTTAGCGATTTCAGGTCAATCTCGATATCAAAGTGACCTGAGTTGCAGACGATCGCCCCATCTTTCATATCTTCAAAATGTTCTTTACGGATGACATGCTTGTTGCCTGTAACCGTGATGAACAAATCTCCATAGGGAGCTGCTGCGCTCATAGGCAGCACCCGGAAGCCATCCATTATGGCTTCAAGCGCTTTAATGGCATCTACCTCCGTCACGATGACATTGGCACCCATCCCACGCGCGCGGAGAGCAGTGCCCTTGCCACACCAGCCATAGCCGGCCACCACGATGGTTTTGCCTGCTAGCAGAATGTTGGTCGCACGGATGATGCCATCCAGCGTCGATTGACCGGTGCCGTAGCGATTGTCGAAGAAGTGCTTGGTGTCGGCATCGTTCACGTTCATCGCGGGGAACGTCAGCACGCCATCCTTCAGCATGGCCTGCAGACGCACAATTCCGGTGGTGGTTTCTTCAGTGGTGCCAATCAGCTCGGCAACCTGATTCTGCCGCTCTTGAATCAACGTAGCCACGACGTCACTGCCGTCATCAATGATGATGTTGGGACGATGGTCGAGTGCGGTTTGCACGTGGCGGTGGTAGGTCTCGTTGTCTTCGCCCTTAATGGCAAACACAGGGATGCCATAGTCAGCGACTAGGCTGGCAGCGACATCATCCTGAGTCGAGAGTGGATTGCTCGCAATGAGGAGGGCGTCAGCTCCCGCATTTTTAAGGGCGATCGCCAAATGAGCAGTTTCTGTCGTGACGTGGCAGCAAGCAACGAGACGAATGCCGGCCAAAGGGGTTTCTGCTGCAAAGCGATCTTGAATCTGGCGCAGCACGGGCATCTCTCTGCCGGCCCATTCAATCCGCTGCTTCCCAACGGTCGCGAGGGATAAATCCTTAACTTCGTGCTTGGCCTGGGTGGTGGTCGTCATGGAAGAATTCGCTTAAAAGGTCTGGAGTTTACGATTAGCTGCTTCATCGGTAGGAGGCCAAATGCCGAATACAACGAACAAGGGCATGACTACCGCTACATCAGCATAACAGCATCGACAAATTTCCGGTTCTCCCAACGGCAATCCCGTGCGGCAACACAACCCTTGCCAAAGATCGCGCTTCCCAGAACGCCTGAGAAATGCCGCCGCGCCAGAGTTAAGCAGCGCATTAGCAAGATGACGAAGGAGCCATAATTCTTGGTTGAAACTGGGTGTCGATATAAGACTAACTCATAGGTAATCGCCACTAAATCAATTCGTCATTTTTATAACTTTTTCTTATGGTGAAAGTGGTTACAATGGATGACATAGCGTGGACGATTGCCGTTTTGTTGGCTAGTCTAGCTACACGCCACCTCTGGCTGAGTTGAGTAGGTAAAGCCACGCTGATGCAGCGTAATTTTGGCTCTATCGTCTGATAGCTCTGGCAAACCTGTGATTTTTCCTCAGGTTCTGTCGTCTATCTTCCGCCCTCACTCAGTGCAGACTAAATTACACCCACATATGGAATCTAGTAGTAGTCAACTCGACAACCCTCCTGAACGTGCCTCCAATCGACTGGCTGAATTAATTGGAGCGCTGATCGCCCTGATGACATTGACCATTCCGGTCGTGGCGATCGCCTATTTCTCCTCGTCCAGTTTGCAGGTGTTGCCGCCACCCGGCTATTCGGCTCCTATGATGACGCGCCCTTAGGCCTAAATCCCTTCAGATAGCAGTCTGAACAAAATTTGCCTGGCTCTGCCGTAGACAATGTTTCCATCAAGTTCTGCAGCGGAGTCCGTCCGTGTGTCCGTCTTCCCCTAGAATTGCAATTGAGCAAATTCAAGGGCAGCGTTGCGCTGTGCTGTGTCAGCAAACGTGGCGATGACCGCCAAATGTTATCCCTTGGGTTTTGTCGAGTTGCAGTTACAACAGGAATTTGGAGACTCTCATCGTGGACTTATCCCGTATCCCAGCCCAGCCAAAGCCCGGGCTGATCAATGTATTGATCGAAATTCCCGCAGGTAGCAAAAATAAGTATGAATTTGACAAAGATTTGAATTGCTTTGCGCTTGATCGGGTTCTGTATGCCTCGGTCATGTATCCCTTTGACTATGGCTTTATTCCCAATACGCTAGGGGATGATGGGGATCCGCTGGACGGTATGGTCATCATGGATCAGCCAACCTTCCCGGGCTGCGTGATTCCAGCGCGCCCGATTGGGATGCTAGAGATGATTGATGGGGGCGATCGCGACGAGAAAATTCTCTGTGTGCCTGACAAAGATCCCCGTTATGCCCATGTCAAATCTCTTAGCGACGTGGCTGCGCACAGGTTAGACGAGGTTTCCGAATTTTTCCGCACCTACAAAAACCTAGAGAAAAAGGTGACAGAAATTTTGGGTTGGAAGGATGCGGATCAGGTGCTCCCGCTATTAGAACAAGGGATTGCGGCTTATAAGGGCTAGGGCGATCGCCCCCCCCAATCGTTCAAATGAACGGCCCCCATCGCTAAGTTGAGACATTGCCGCAACATTGTGGGGCATATCTCCTAATCCAACGTTAGTTTTGCAAATTCCAGACAGTGATGCGCGCATCACTGTCTGGCGTTGTTTTAGCCCCGCAGCGTGGGGCTGAAACAACGCTATCGGACTCGCGTCGCGTCAATCCCGTATGCAGTATATTCGTTCCTAAAATCAAGATAAGGTGTGTCATGACATGACACACCTTATCTTGATTCTGTATGGGGTCTTACTGATCTGAGACTATGTGACTTAGTAAGCGCCTTTCTTGAGTAAAACCACCCCCACGGTATCTAGCAAAATCTTAAGATCCAGCCAGAGCGACCAATTTTCAATGTAGTAAATATCGAGACCAATCGCTTGTTCGAAGTCTGTAATATCTGAGCGCCCAGAGACTTGCCACAGGCCCGTAATGCCAGGCAAAACTTCATGACGAAGATAATGATATTCCGAGAATCGTTCGATATCGCGCAAGGGTAAAGGGCGAGGCCCGACTAAGCTCATTTCACCCAGCAGCACATTAAATAACTGGGGCAACTCATCCAAGCTATAGCGGCGCAACACATTACCTACTTTAGTAATGCGAGGATCATTCTTTAACTTAAACAATACTCCATCCTTCATCTCGTTGCGGGCTTCTAGCTCTTTTTGCAATTTGTCAGCATTTTGCACCATTGTGCGGAACTTCCATGCCTTAAACTTGCGTCCATGCAAACCCATGCGGGTTTGTCGAAAGAAGATGGGGCCCGGAGAATCAAGTCGAATCAGAATACTAAGGGCAATCAGGATAGGCGAAAACACAAGAATCAATGCTGCAGACCCAAAAAAGTCAAACAGACGCTTCATCCAAAAGTCAGTGCCTGTGATGGCAGGTGGTGCAAATGTCACAGAAGGCTGACCGCCAATAATCCAAAGTTCTGATTTAGGGAGGGCGGGTTCAACGCCATTGGGAAGGAGATGGACTGTGATGCCTGCAGTCTGAAAATGCCAGCAGACAAACATTCGGTTTTTAACCGACTCCCAAGATACAAAAATCTCGGCGATACCCAATTGCTTAATCTTTAATAGAGTTTCTTCACGACGGTTCCGATCGAGACAACTACTATCGGCCACGCCTAGGATGTCATATCGATTTTCGCGTGACAGCAGACTGCGGTAGGCTTCTTGATCATCATCCGAGATGATAAAAATGGGGTACCGAATGGCACCCTTGCGCCGTGAGCGATCGACGGCTACTTCTACTGAGAACCGCCCTAGACAAACGAAGGTAACGGCAAATGACCAGAACAGCAAAAAGGTTGAGCGCGATACGAACTGGTTGGGATCATAAAGAAACGCAGTGAGCAAAATTAGAAACACTGCTAAGGAAATGGACTGGGTAAGCCCAATGTAATCACGACGGCGATCGCCCGGAGAATATAAACCGCGCGCCGCAATGACTCCTACGCAGACCGCGAGGATAACCAACAAGAACAGAGACCCCTCTGGCCCTGTCCAAGGTGACTGCATTTGGGTTCCAATCGCACGCGCTAGCGTCCAACTAGCGGACAGGAGCATCGCATCAAGCAACATGAGCGTTAGAACGCGCAGCCAAGATAGCGCAGCCCCACGTCGAAGCCGTGCTGAGCCCGGAGAGCGAAGATCGAGTTTAAATTCTGGTGATAATTGTGGGGAGGACATAACCTTTATCCTTACAGAATCCTGGCGAGAATAGACAGGTGAACGGTAGCATGAAGCGCTTACTAGCACAGACGTTTGCTGTTGATTTGTCTAGTCCCCTTTAACCGCTTAAATGGGGGCCGAATCAGACTACGTATGAGGCCTCAAAACTAAAAATCGATGGATAAACTATGACACTCTTATGGATGCGGCTCTACCTAGTGGACACTCTAACAGCGCCGAACGCCGCTCTACACAACACTTAAGTGATCCAACGTTCCTTGAGTGATCCGACGTTCCTTGAGTTTCAAGATTATCTCAGTTCACAGGGGGCTGGGGGAAACCCCCCTGGTATATACGCAAACTTCACAATGGCTCTAGGTAAGTTTGGGGAGAGCTTCACACTCTCTAAATATAAAAATCCGGAGGGCTCTGTAAGGTTTCTGTAAAAAGAAATGCATTTTTCATTAGGCAGTGTTGATCGTCTGGGTTGCTCTCCTCAGTGGGAGTTCAGCTAAGCTTGAAGTTTTTGATGTTTTGTACGCACTGCGCCTAAACAGCAAAATATAAAAGAGCGGTGAGGGACTGCGCGACGCGGAGTTCCTCACCGCTCTTTCGGCGGGCTGGGAGTGGGGAGTGCCCTGGATGTTAAGGGTGAAATGATAAAGAGCCGTCGCTCAAGCCTAGTTCCAACTTATTTTGTATCGGCTTCCTTGGGCAACAGCCTTTTGCCATTCAACGATGAGGCAATCAGCAGATTGCGCACCCAGTTATCGTGATAGCGGAAACCGTTGAGTTGTTCAAAGGGGCATAAGCAGCCATCCATCGCTGTCCGAGTTTTGCGGCAAAACGGATGAAAGTTCCAGAGTAATGCCATGGCCCGACTGGATTGCTTGGCGGAGCCCCATTTCCCGTGGAAATCTTGCATGGCATACAAGGTGCGGTCGAGATAGTTCATGAGCCGGTCCACTTGATTACTGGTGCGATAAGCATTAGGGAAGTCAAAGGCCCGTTGGAAGAACCGAGACTTGCCTTTCAGCCGTCGCAAGCGCCCGTCAATGGCCTTGGGCAAGGTGCGCATGTTCACCCACCCACTCCAGCAACCGTCGCAATCGTTGGGCAAAGTGTCGCTTGCTGGTGGCCTGATAGACATGCCAGAGTATGTCGAGGAGTTGTTGCCGGAGCGTGGGTTTCGAGCGGCACCAATCCCGGATTTTAATCACCTCATAGAGAAAGCACAGAATCCAGACGATGCCAGGGAATAATGTTTCCCAAGCGGCTCGTGTGGCGTCCCACCCATCGGTGGTTACCATCTTGGGAGCATAGTCAGGGGCATGATGGGCCGCTTCCTGCTGGAACACGCCATAGGCTTCAGTGAGTCCATCCTGCCCCGCACTGGCACTCAGACTGGCCCCCAAGATGCACCCTTGGGCGGCGGTGACTGCCAGATAGGCACGGTCCCCTTTCCAATCACAGTGCTTCTCGTCCGCAACTAGATGGGGAGGAGCGCCGTTTCCCTTTTTAGGGTAGTCCCGACAATGGAGGCTCGACCTAACGACCGACAGAGCCGATACCAGTGCATCTCGGAGCGTCCCAGCACATAGGCAACGCCCTCAAACGCCAGACCATGCTGCCTCAGGTAGAGGGCTTTATCCGCCATTTCTGCGGTTTCGCTCATATAGGGCATCACAAAATCCGGACGCAGTTGATAGGCCTCCTTCGTCCTCGGCAGCAAAATCCGTCGGGTCTTAATCTGCTGGCGGGAGGACTCGACCCATCCGTGAAAGCGATAACCGGCCTCAATTCCTTCGGGGAACAGTTCCGGATGAGCAGCAATCTGCTCGTCGAGATACTGGCGAAAGACCTCACGATCTTCCACCAAAGTGGCGTAGTCGAGGTCGTCTGCAATGGGGAGACAAATCGTTTTATCACGCTTCCGTCGTTGCTTGGCCATCGTGTTGGCCTCCTGAGCGCTCTCCCTCTATTTTACTCAACACAAACTCAGGGGGAACTAGGCTCAAGCTACTTCGCCAAGCCATGTTCCAGAGCATAGCGCACTAGTTCTGTACGGCTATTGGTTCCGGTTTTGCTAAATAGGCGGCTTACGTACTTCTCTACGTTTCGAACGCTTGTCTCTAACCGCTTTGCAATTTCTTTATTCATTAGTCCTTCTACCACCAAGTCCAACACGCTTTGCTCGCGCGGGGTGAAGTCGATGGTGATAGGGGAAGGCGTTTGCACAATCCCGCCTTTCTGAGTCAGCATGGCCTTAATTTGAGCAATCTGCTCGCGGATTTCAGCGATGTCTGAGCGATCGCCATCGCTGGCAGCTTTCGTCAGGGTGTTGCGGCGTTCAAGCAGGGTTGTGACAATCGCAACCAGTTCTTCTGGGTCAAACGGTTTGGGAAGATACGCATCGCACCCCGACTGATAGCCCTGAATTCGATCAGAGGTCATGCCTCTCGCAGTGAGGAAAATAACAGGTAGCGTCTCAAAACGGGGATCGTCTCGCATCTGCTCAAGAAACTGAAAGCCGTCAACCTGAGGCATCATCACGTCAGAAATAACCAGGTCAGGCAACGATTGCTCAAGCAAATCCCAACCTTCTTGGGCATTGCTAGCAGTACTCACTGTAAACCCGCTGTCTTCTAGATAGGCCTGAACTGCTTGCCGCAGCCCTGGCTCATCATCAACCAATAAAATCTGCCCACTCATCGTATTCTCTCCCTGTTCTGGGTTGCCTGACGTAGCGACCTCATACCAAGTGTATCGGGGCTTTGTTCCAGCGGAGCGAATTTTTCCGGTTCTATTCCGTTATGAGGGGTATTGTTGGAGCTGTTCTCAATTTGGGCAATCTGTAAGGTAGCCATTGCCAATGGAGTTGGTCATGGGTATCGAGCCAGCGCTTTTAGTCCCTGACCGATACCCATCAGCATGTTGAGCACAATAGCGTCGGGCACGACTAGGATGAAGGCGGCAGCGTAATAGTGCGGTTTGCCTACACCCTAGCGAGTCGGAGCCTCCTACAGGCTTATTTCCCTAACTGGTCTTAAGATACGTTTTTGGACGAGGGTCGGGAATCAACGGCTGCTCTGCTGTAGTTATAACCGCCCTAGTTATCCACCCTCTGGATTCAATCCTGTGGTGCGGCTGATTCTCAAAACGCTAGGATTGCGGGAAAATTAGGGAATCTTTTTGCGGATGTTCATCCTTTCCCTTTGAAGAAAGGCAAAGGATCTTAAGTCCTCTCGAACCATCGAGACGACGGAGTTGGAGCGGATGACAGACCCAAACATTGGTCGGGTATTAATCGATCGGTATCAGCTTGTTGAACTGCTAGGCCAGGGCGCTATGGGTCGGGTCTACGGGGCGAAGGACATTTTGCTGGGCGGGGTGCCGGTGGCCATTAAGTTTTTGGCGCAAACCTTGCTCAATCAGCGAATGCGCGATCGCTTTGAGCGGGAAGCTACGACCTGCGCTCAGTTGGGGCAACGCAGCATCCACATTGTGCGCGTTACCGATTACGGCGTCGATGAGAACGAAGTGCCCTTTTATGTGATGGAACATTTGAAGGGGCATGGGTTGGGTGAGTTGATCATGCAGCAGCCGCTCAAATTACCCAAGTTTTTAAATTTTAGTCGCCAGATTGGGTTAGGGCTGCAAACGGCGCATCAGGGCATCATCATTGATGGCAAGGTGTGCCCTATTGTGCATCGCGACATTAAGCCCAGCAACATTATGGTGTGCCGCGACGATAGCTTTGGCGAGTTGGCAAAAGTGCTGGATTTTGGCATTGCCAAAACCATGCAAGAGAACGATGCAAACCAAACGAATTGCTTTATGGGTACGCTGGCCTATGCGTCGCCTGAACAGATGGAAGGGCAAGAACTGGATGCTCGCTCAGACATCTACAGCATGGGCGTCATGATGTTTCAAATGCTAACGGGGCGAATGCCCCTGAATGCAGAAACCCATACCTTTGGCGGTTGGTATAAGGCACACCATCATCATTCGCCGCGGACATTAATCGAGGCCAATCCTGCCGCCAAGGTACCCAAGGCGTTAGAAACGTTAGTGATGAGCTGCTTGGCAAAGCATCCGGGCGATCGCCCCCAAGCCATCAGTGAAGTGCTAAAAGCACTAGAGCCCTTTGACCAGCGCTTTGGGTCTGGGCGAGAAATCGGCAAGCGCATCGGCGATGTGTTGGCAAAAGTTCCTATTATTGAACCGCCCAGCACGCCCAGCGTGGTCATGCCGGAAGATGTCTTTCGGCTAGCCACCTGGCCGTCAAACCAGCCCATTGGCGAAATCTGCTTTCCCAATGCCATTCGCACAAGCCAGGGGATGTTGGCAACGCTGTGGGTGATGCTGTCGCGGCAAGATGTGCAAAAGCGAAAAACCTGCACCCGCTACAACCAGTTCTTATTTACCCCGTCTCCTCATCCCACGCTGGCCTGGCTAACGGTGTTATATAACCCCAAGCATGGAGCGCGCTGGCTGCCGTCGTATCTAGATCTAAAAAACTCTCAGGGCCAAAAAATTGCGCGGCTATTGAGTGAGACAGGGCAATATCACGTGATGATGTTTGCCAAGGAAGACCCAGGCAAGTGCAGCAATGTGCTGACAGTGCCCATTGACCCTGCCATGTGCACGCTGCTGAAGGACTGGGTAACGGCGGGGCAGATGGCGCCGTCGGTAGCACAGTTTAGCGTGAGCCGAGGCCTGCTCAAAACAGAAATTGACACCCTCAAACCCAAGATCCTTCAGAAGCTAGAAGCCGGATTTTGGAGTTAGGCAGATGCGGAGGCGATCGCCCGCTTATAGGCAATCCAGCTGCCATAGTGAGACACATCATCCCATCCGTGTTCGTCAATCAACGCTTTGGGGTAGAGAAAGGCGATCGCCGTTTCATTTTGATCAAGCTGCACCTCATGGGGATACATGTGCGGTGGTTCGTTTGCAACCAAATAATCAAACTGCTCTAGAGTCAGCTCATACACCTCACCTGGAATGGCAATCCCCCCCTCACCCGTTTCATAGATGCCAGGATGCCAGCCATTTTGCACCGAATGCAGTCGATAAATCGGCTGGGTTTTTGCCTCGCGGACAAATGTGGCATCCCCCAGATTTTGGTGGTCGGGCTGCCCCCGCAGGGCAGATCCACAGATAAACACACGCCGAACGTCAGCGTCAGCCATAACACTATCCTTGATTTACGCAATCAGTCATGAATTTGTTGCCGTAGCCTCTTATGAGAGATGTCCGGTGGCTCCCTTGCCAGTCACAGGCTCTGCCACACTGTTGCATCCTGAACACACGATGTTTGAACGTCAGTAGCAGTCTTGCAAGTCCTGAAACAACCTGAGTTCAAGATCAGCCAAAACTCGCCTCAACCCAAACTGAGGTTGAAATAAGCTACTAGGATCTTATAGAATATCCACCAAAATTCACCCCACACAAAACCCTGCATTACCCAGATTTCTGCATATCCTGGGTTTTAGTCAAGGGCACCTTGGGGGATTGACGATATCAACCTTCAACCCTCGAAGCCTTCCCATAAGCTGTATCGCGCTTAACGCGCTAGTTTGAGGGTTTGGCGGTGTTTCATCCCCCGACGCGGAGTGGAAATAACGCCATCAAATCATTACCTGAATGTGGCCCTACGTGGGTCAGGCGATTGCTGAAGATATGGGGTCAACCCTCATTAATCCAATCGAAACCGCCTGTTCTCAAGCATTGGCTGTTGTTTATAGTTTGATGCTGCCGCATCTAGATGAACAAAGAGGATGATCAGCAACTAGCTCTGAGGCTTTGGTTTTGACATAACGATGCGGGCAATATCAATCACTTGATCAAACAGTTGGGGAGCTACCAGACGAATTAGAGAAAGGTATACCACTGCGCCAAATGCAGTGCACACAGCGACAAGGGCTAAGGGACTCAGCACCCCAATGAGCACTTGCTTGACCGCTAAAATAGCTGCCGCCATGATCAACGCACTCATGAGCGGTGATATGAAGACGCGTAGATATTTGCCCAACCCCTCTTTGATAAGCTTGCTGATGGCCCATTGCCCAATCGGAAATACCAGGTATGACCGAATCACCGCAGCTGAGGCTACTGCAAAAATGCCCCAACGATAGGCGATCGCAAACCCCGTTAAATTCAGTACTGCATTTAGAGCGCTCAGCCAAAACCACCAAGCAGGCTTGCCCATTGCAATAAACACCGAGCCCTTAAAAAAGGTGATAGAACGCAAAATCCCCATCAGCGCCAGCACCTGCATCAGGGGCACCGATGGCAACCACTGCTCGCCAAACAGCACCCGCACCAGTTCTGGAGACAGCACGGCCATGCCCAAAAACGTCGGCATGGCGATCGCACTAGTTAATTGCGTTGCCGTATAAAAGGCACGCCGAAACCGCTCTGGGTCGTCCTGTAGCCGAGAGAACGTAGGGAGCGCCACATCGCGACTGGTTTTCACCAAAAGCTGCGTCATCACATTCAGCACTCGATAGGCCACGCTGTAATAGCCCAACGCTGCCGGACTAAAAAAATAGCCCACCAAAAAGTCATTGGCCTTGGTGTTAAAAAAGCTCAGATAGTTGAACCCCATGATGTGCATGCCCACACCAAATAGGTCGCGGAAATGCCGAACCGATACACTCAGGCCGGGTCGCCAATCACTGCATAGCCAAAGGGTGAGGGTTCCCAGCACCTCATAAACAATCTGCTGGGCCACCAAGCTCCACACCCCATACCCCAGAAACGCCATCGTAATACCTGCGGCACCCCCCGCAAAGGTGGCCACCAACCACCGCGCAGCGATAGTTTTGTATTCAAACTTGCGCTCTAAAATTGACTGCTGCACCTGCCCCAGCGCCGAAATCACAAATAACACGGAGAAGCATTGCAGAATGGGCGTCAGCGCGGGCTGATCAAACGCGTTTGCCACCAACCCAGACACCGAAAACCCAATCAGTGCCACCACTGAACCAATCGTGAGATTGATCCAAAATGCGGTGTTGAGATGCTCGGGCTCTAAATCTTGCCGCTGAATAATCGCTTGACCAAAGCCCTGTTCTAAGAACAGTCGCATAAAGGCGAGAAAGACATTTGCCAGTGCCACCAAGCCAAAAGCTTCGGGCGTCAGCAACCGCGCCAATATAAAGAAGATGATCAACGTGCCTGCTTGGCTACCCCAGTTCTGAATGGCTGACCAGACCACCCCCCGAACGGCCTTTTGTTTAATGCTCATGCGATCGCCCTACTCCTAACAACACTGACTCACCTATATCGACTGACGGCTTTCGACAGAGCACCTGTTCGATCAAGCCTATAGCAACAACAGCTGTAGAGGGTTGATATGGTGTTCTTGATGATGTGGAACACTCATCCAAACAAGATTCCACATCACCCCATTCGGCCTACGGCTCTGGCCTGCTGCGGCTACAGAATAGCGGCTCAACCCAACTACCGGGCTGATTGAGATAGCTCACCGACATCAGCAGAATTGCCCTCGGCGGCTGAGTCAGCCGTGCTGCCCTCCAGAGTCGGCAGTGTGGGCTCTGCCGCTGTTTGCAGATAGTGCTGCTGAATGCGGGCGTGGCGCTGGGTAAGGTACTGATTAAGCTGCGACTCAACCTTCGCAAAGGCCCGAGACAGCAGCGAATTGCCGCGTCCTAGCGTCAGCTTTTTCACCAGCGGGTTGGTGAGCGTCATATGGCGACGCCAGCCTAGCTTTTTGTACTTAGAGGTGAAGTAGCCATCTTCCGCCAAGTTCCACTTCTGACGTAGGTGGTTGAGGCTGTCTAGCGTCCAAGCGTTGCTCCAGCGCAGCATGTAGTAATGCACATCGCCCCAGTTTTGTGGTGAGCCAGGCAAGTAAGTGACGAGCGAGGCAGGCTCAAAGTAAACCGTGTCACCCGCCTCTCTCACGCTCATACAAAAGTCGAGATGCTCTTTGGTGTTGAGCATTTGTTCATCCAACTGGCCCAGCTTCTCAAAAATGGCTGTCCGCACCAGCACGCAATGGAATTCTGCTAGTTCTGTCTCAGTACGGGTCAGGCGATCGCGCATTGTCTCAACCGTATGTCCCTGATCCATCATCTTTTCCCTCAGCCGTCGCCGCCCCAGCTTGTCTTGCCAAATGTGGGACTGTCCCCCAGCAAAGTGAATTTCTGTATGGATGGGTTCGTACTGACACATTAAGGGCCCCACTACCGAGGCATTCGTTTCTTCGGCACACTGCACTAGCGCCTCTAGCCAACCCGGCGACGCAATCACATCATTATCCACAAAGGCAACATAGGGAGTCGTCACCTCTGCCAGACCCATGTTGCGAGCCTGATTAGGGTAAAGATAATAGTCGGTGCGAATCAGCGTAAAGCCCTTGGCCTGCGATTGCTTCTGCAGATAATGCTGCACCGCTTTGGGCGAATTGCCATCGACATACACGAGGCGAAACGGCATCGTGGTGTGGTCATAGATGCTTTCGAGTGATTGTTCAGTGCAGCTAAACCGCTCTCGTGGCACCACCACGAGAGTGACCAAAGGCATATCGTCAGACGGCTGCTGAGTGAAACCGTTCGACATGTGCATTGGGATAGCAGTGGATGAGGACATTGCTTCTCCTTGTAGGGATATATAGGGTCTGTACTGATCGCTTCTAAAAGGTTGAACTGTTCTTGAGCTATTTGTTAAGCACTACTGAAGGATGCGCAGAACCCGCCGGATCGATCGGGAGGACTGGCCGAGCTTGATTAGATGCGTCAGGGTTGGGGTTGAGCATTTGGTATAGGTCAACCAGTTGATCATTCAGGTGATGCAGATTGTATTGCTGCTCAACGACAGTGCGCCCAGCATGCCCCATGCTCTCCCACTGCTCTGGATGCTGGATGAGTAGTTCAATCTGGGCCGCCAAGGCATCGGCATCGCGTTCGGGCACTAAGAACCCATTCACGCCATGGTTCACTAATTCAGGAATTCCACCGTGCCAAGTGCTAATTACAGGCATTCCCATCGCCATGGCTTCCTTTAAAACGTTGACCGGGGCGTCCTGATTTCCGTCTGCGGCAGTGACGCTCGGGGCGACAAATAAGTCCGCATCTTGCAAGATCGCAGCAATCTGATGCTCGTTCTTCCAGCCTAGGAGGTGTACAGTCTGATTCAGATTTAGGGCGTTGATTATCTCCTGAAGTGGCTGACGTAGGGGTCCATCTCCGATAATGCTGTATTGCAAATCGGGGTACTTGGGCAGCAGCAATGCCACGGCACGAATCACATACTCGATCCCTTTTTTCTCGACTAATCGCCCCGTGGTCACCAGATGCACCCCGCGATCAGAGGGGGCGTGCCGAGCCTGGTAGGGAAATTTAGCGCAGTCTAGCCCAGAACGATGCACACGGATCTGGACAGGGTTGCACCCTAGCTCGATCGCACGCTGCCGAAAAAATTCGCAGTTGGCGAGAAAGAAGTCTCCTTCTTGAAACAGGGGGCCGTATACAGATGCCCCTTCCTGCTTTACGCAGGTGCTGATGTCGTAGCCGCGAAAGGTGGTCACCAGTGCAGGACGGAAACGCTGCACTCGGGCAAACAACATTCCGCAGAAGCTTTGGGTTCCAAATTGGCTATGGATGATGTCGTAGGGGGCTTGATCGGCGAGCACGGTAGCCGGGTAGACCAGCCGAAACCCTAAGGCACTTAGACCGCACTGAAAGGGGTTGAGCGATCGCCCAAACAGAGCAGGATTGCGATGCCAGTGCCGTATCACCAACCACATCCCCTTCAGTACCCGAGGGATTAGACCTGAGGGCGTCTCAGGGAGTTGATAGGTTCTATCCCAGAGTCCATACTTTTCGACATCAGGATGAGCCTCCGCCGCATCGTGGATACGATTGGTGTAGATATCGACTTCATGCCCCCGTTCAATTAACCCAGTCGCCTGGTTGAGAATAAACGTTTCCGATAATTTAGGGAAATCGTGAACAAGAAACGCAACGCGCATGTCCTCTCCTGAAATTTGCGTGAGCCCTAATCTAGAGTTAGTGCTACCCCCGTTGAGTCCGGCCTCCCAGCCTCAAACGAATTTTTTCACAAGCGCTGATCCCCTTCATCAGGTAGATGATGCCCAGCACTTTTATGCGGGTAGATACGCCCCCGAAGCGCTCATCTCGCAATACATTTTTTGCGGTGCTGACCACACGCAGCACCAAGTCATCTGCGACTAGGCGCACAAAGCGCTTATTGCGCTTCCACATCGAGGGTTCTTGTGTGACATAAATATCGTAAACGCCGCCCGCCAGCCGCTGGGTGCGTCGGCGGAGTTCGCGTAAGGTTTTTCGAGTCGGGTGAGCCACACAGACATCCTCAGCATAAATCTGCTGAAAGCCTGCTTCAAACACTCGGGCTCCCCACTCTAAGTCTCCCTGTGACTTTAAGTGCGCCCGAAAGATGCCGACCTTTTCGATCACCGGCTTCCGCGTAAAGATGTTAGCCGTCATGCCGGCCTTGCGCCGCTTGACAAATTCTTCTTGAGGAAATCCCATCACAATTTGGTCATACAGCTCAAGAACGGAAACATTATCAGGATCGTCAAAAAACATCTCGATCTTACCCGCTACTAGCCCACAGTCTGGGTTTTCTACTAGATAATTCACCCCAGTTTCTAACCAGGTAGGCGCAGGAATACAATCTGAGTCCGTGAAGGCAATAACATCACCTCTAGCAACTGAAATTCCTTTATTTCGAGCTGCATAGGAGCCAGGCGCCCGCTCTTCGACAACAACAACATGCTTAAACTGAGTGGCGATCGCCCCTACGTCTTGATCTGGGTCAGATCCATTATCAACCACAATAATTTCGTAGCAGTCTGGTCGATAAGTTTGTTGCTCTAGTGCAACCAAGCAAATCTGCAAGCGTTTTGTGTCGTTGTATACCGGAATAATGACTGAGACTAACGGTTCCGTGATCGGCTTCTCAGACATTGAATTTGAGGGCGTAATCTGAGACTGATCTGAATGAGTACTGACCATCAGAGAACCTCACTGCTGCAAAACTTAAAGCGACTGCTGAGCATATGTAAACGTAAAAGACCAAACAAGCATCAGGTAATCTCAAAAACAATCAGCGCTCTACATTCTTTTCGATATTCTTCTCGCAACTATACGCGAGCCTACGGATTAGTTTGCAACAGCAACCCAACTTCTTTATGAAGCCTTCACATAGTTTCAAGCCAGATACGAGTGTTCTTACGATTGATAAGGGATTGTATAAATAGGATAAAAAATTTTTCTCAAAATTATAATTTTGAGTCGTTCAATTTGAGTAGAGGGGTGTCACCCCTTTATAGAAAATCTAGACAAAGAAACAGTGAAATTACTTCTTTGGACATAAACCATTTAGTCGATTTTTAAGTAATAGGTTTACTTTCATTCTGCAAATAGTCTAGACCAAGTAGTTATTAATAATTAAATTCACAGCTTTTTCTCTTTTTTACACTGAAAAAGAAAGCATCTCCTCAGTTAGAAAGAACCAATGCATGAAAAAATTGAACGTTTTACTTAACCATAGACGTTATCATTCTGCCATTCAGTAACGCAAAACGCAGAGTCTCAAAGGGCTGAGATACTAGCCAGCACAGAGGGCTATCTTGACTCAAATCATTACCAAGCGAGGATTGCTAATTCCTTGAACAAACCTCTGGATAGAGCTGCAGAGGAAGACAAATTCGTAGCGCTATTACCACAATGCCCAAACTAAAACCTGCATTCACACTACAGACGCAGGTTTTAGCGTTCTAGTTAACGCGAGTTCAATAGTGTTGTTTCAGCTCCGCGCTGCGAGGTTGAAACAACGCTAAACCGTGCTGTCTGCAATGCAAGCAACACGGTTTTGGGCATTTGCCGAACTAATGTTCTAGTTAAATGAAAGAGTGTGCTTATGCACCTTCCTCTTGCAAGAGCTTATCTTTTGAGTCGGCCCAATAGGCACTACAGGTCCACTCTTCGTTGTTGCCGCTAACCTGCACAGACCAGCGATAAATCACGCTATTGGGATCAACCCCTACTTCTAGGAGCTTGGCACCCATGTAGTATTCCATTTGCTCTTTTTTGAGCTGTTTGTAGTCGTCAGACCGAAAGCGCTCAATTTTGCGGGTGAGATGAGCCTGAGTATGCTTTGGCATAGGGCGATCGCCGTTCACAGCGACGGTAACAGATGACTGGAGTTAATAATCCTCTTCTTCGTATTCCACTACGCGCTGCCGCTCAGGGATATTAACCTGCGGTGCGCGATAGGGTTCAGGATTTTCGTCATCTTCCCAAACATCATCCAGCACATCTTCCTCATACTCTGCATCTAGAATAGGCTCTGGCGCGGGATAGGTGGGCGCAGGCGCATCATAGTAATCTGGCTCTGCCTGGCGCTGCCGCATGGGTTCGCGGATCTCGCGGCGTTGATCCCAGGCTTCGTCATCCCACGTGTCGCGGGCGGGCGCGGCGGTGCGGGCAGGCGGCGGTGCAGTCGCTCTTACCCCAGTGCCAAGCTGATTCGCCACTGGCGTCGGCATAATGTATTCGTCTTCGTCGCGTTCCCAGGGGGGGCGGCCAATGCCAACCCGCTCCAGCAGGCCAACGCTAAGCTGCACCATTTTTTGCTCTGCCCCTTCAAACACAATCAGGCGATCGGGGCCGCTGCTGACAACTTCGTCAATCGATAGCTCATAGGTGCTGACGACTTGGTCGGGAATGAATGCCATCCCCAGGGAGGCAATCACAATGGAGGTGAGCTCGCCCGTTTCTGCGTCGAACTTGAAGCCCCGCACCTTGCCCAAGAGGTCGCCGGTTTCGGTAATCACTTCACAGCTAATCAGACTGCTATAAATCTCGACGTTGACGTCGTCTTCAATGGCGGTATCGTCTTCCACCAAGATCACATCGCCAATTTGACGGACGCTGCTCAGCAGCATGGTTTGCTGCGAGCTCGACAGAATGCCGGAGATGACGCTCTCTCGAATCCCAAAGGCCACTACATCCCGCCGATCAACATCGACCCAGATTTGGCTGACCACCCCTAGCCGTTTGCCAGTGGTGCGAGTAATAACTTGGGTTCCGATCAGGTCAGAACGCTGGCGAATTTGTTCAGATGTCATGTCCGAGTCCTAATCTCGAAGCGGGTTGAGGCAGGATGGTGCAAGGTAGAGGCGATCGCCCCAATCTAAAACCAGAGGGCATTCAGAGCAGTTTGCACCGACTCTACAACTATCAATACTAATAGAATTAATAGAAGTTTACGGATTCATCGTGCCAATTTGAACCCTGGCTATTCAGGATTAAGAGGCGCGCACTTACCGTGTGGCGGTTTGAGATTCCAGATCGATCCCCAAGACTTGGGTGAAGGCACCCCGCGCCTGGGTCACGCCAATGGTGCGCTGAGCAGATTCAATCATGGGACGACGCAGACTCACCACTATAAACTGGGCTTGCTGCGCTTGCTGTTTGATCATTTTAGCTAATCGCTCTACATTTGCTCCATCCAAAAACATATCTACCTCGTCGAAGGCGTAGAAAGGAGAGGGGCGATAGCGCTGCAACGCAAAGATAAAGCTGAGCGCGGTGAGGGATTTTTCGCCGCCAGACATAGAGGCAAGGCGGCGCACGGGTTTGCCTTTAGGGTGGGCTACTAGATTAAGACCGCTGGCAAAGGGGTCTTCCATGTTATCGATCTGGAGGTAGCCATCCCCATCCGACAACTCAGCGAAGATCGTCTGAAAGTTTTGGTTGACTGCATCAAATGCTTCCTTGAAGGCACGTTGCCGCAAGGTGGTGAAGTTCTCAATCCGCAGCAATAGCTCGGTGCGCTCTTCTTCTAGGGTGCCGAGCTTTTGACTCAGCTCATCTAGCCGGGTTTGGGTGCGCTTGTGCTCTTCTAGCGCCAGCATGTTGACAGGCTCCATGGCCTGCATCCGTTTTTGGAGCGATCGCAGCTGATTTTGCAGGGTCGTGAGATCGGGTGCATCGTCGGGCAGATCCGGCAGGGGATCGGGCAATTCTGCCCGTTTGGCGGCTACCTCGGCTTCGAGAGTCAGGAGAGCGGTGCGACGCTCTTGCTGGGTTTCCTGAAGTTTATTGCGCTGCCACTCCGTTTGCTGCTGAAGCAGCTGCTGCTCGCGCAGCTGTCGTTCGGTCGCGTTGCGCTCGTCTTTGGCAGCTTTGAGCCGCTGTTCAAACGCGGCAAGATCGCTCTGGAGAGCCAGAATTTGCTGTTGTAGGACGTCTTGCTGTTGGCGCAGAGCCGTTTGTTGGTTGAGCTGAGCGGTCTGCTGGCGGCGTTGCTCTTGCAGGCGCTGCTGCTGCTGGGTGAGGCGCTCTTGCAGGCGCTGGCGCTGGGTTTCCAAATCTTGCAGGCGCTGCTCGGCGGCGCGTAGGGCCTGTTGGCGATCGCCCACGACCGATTCCTGCTGGCGAATGGCGGCCTGCATCTGTTGCCATTCGCTGTGGGTCTGGCTGGCCTCCAACTCTGCTAGAACATGGCGCTGCTGTTGCAGCTCAGCATCTAGGCCGGGCAACTCGTCATCCAGCTGCTGAAGGCGAAGTTGAGCGGTGCCCAGCTCCTGTCGATGTTGGGAAAGCTGAGTCCGGGTTTGCCCTTCTTGGGCGACTAGGGTGGCCTGCTGGGTTTGCAATTGCCCCAAGTGCAGCTCGGCTTCGCGCTGCTGTTGCCGCGCCTGGGTGAGCCGGTCGGTTTGGTCTTTGAGGGTGACGCTGGCTTGGGCGATCGCCCCGTCACATCGACCCAAAATGCGATCGAGTTCGTGCAGGCGATCGCGCAACGCCTCGGCCTCGGCTGATTCACTGGGGGCAACCGTGCCAAACCGCAGGCTGCCCCGCTGGGGCGAGAGGCTACCCCCCGTCATGGCGCCACTAGTTTCTAATAGCTCACCATCCAGCGTGACAATGCGAAACTTGCCCAGATGGGGGCGCGCGGTTGCCAAGTCTGCGAACACCGCCGTGCCGCCAAACACATAGGCAAATACCTCGCGATAGCGGTCGTCGCAGTCGATTAGATTCACCGCGTAGTCGATGAATCCATCGGGGCGGTTCCAGGCGGGCAGAGGCTTGAAGCTAGAGGGCCTGATTTTGGTGAGCGGCAAGAAGGTGGCGCGACCGGCTTTGCGCTGCTTGAGGAGAGCGATCGCCGCTGCTGCCACGCCATCATCCTCCACCACAATATTGCCCAAGCGTCCGCCCGCTGCTAGCTCTAGCGCTCGCTGATACTGGGCATCCACTCGTCCCAGCTGCGCCACCAAGCCACACACCCCCGACAGCCCCATCGATAGAATGGCCTGGGCTGCGCCAGTGCCTTGGGCCTCTTGGGTAGCCTGGGCTTGGGCTTCGAGCTTGTCGAGCTGGCGCTGCTTATCGCGCTGCTCGGCGAGCAGTCGGGTCTGGGTCTCTTGCTGGAGGGTCAGATCTTGCTCAGCCGTGGCGATCGCCCCCGCTAGCTGCTGCGCTTGAGTAACCGCGTGATCATGCTGTGCTTGCGCGGCATCTCGGTCTACCGCTTGGGCCTGCAGCGACTGGGCGATCGCCCCCAGGGAATCCGTCTGCTCCTGAATTTTTTGCTGCAATTGGGTGGCCCGCTCTTGCAAGCGCGCCTGCTCAGTGCGCTGAGGCTCAACCCGTTGCTGCAATGCCTCGATCTGGCGGCGAAGTGCGGCCTGCTCTTGCACCCAGGCGTCTGATGCAGCGGCGATCTCATCCGCTTGGGCGCGGCTATGGTGCAGGGTTTGTTGGGCGGCGTCGCACTGCTGCCGCAGCGTCACCAGATCGTGCGTGGTGAGGTGGGCGATCGCCCGCTCCACCACTGTCAGTTCCTGCGTAGCCTGCTGAATCTCTTGCTGGTGTTGCTGAACAGCCGTGTCTGCCTGCTGCCGCTGCGTTTCTAGCTCATGGGCCTGCCGCTGGAGCTGGCGTAGCTCGGCTTCGCGCGTGGCCAGGGTTGACTGCAACGCCAACTGCTCATCTTCGCCCAGGGCTTTCACCCGCGTATTCATCTGCTCAAGTGTCGTCTCGGT
The DNA here is from genome assembly GCA_041742695.1 of Elainellales cyanobacterium. Taxonomy (GTDB): domain Bacteria; phylum Cyanobacteriota; class Cyanobacteriia; order Elainellales; family Elainellaceae; genus Kaiparowitsia. The sequence goes on from JBGTOF010000489.1 coordinate 49,455, forward strand.
CGTGCGGATCTGGCTGTGCAGCGCTTCAAGCTGTTGTGCCAAGTCGGTCAACGAGCGATCGCCCGCGGCCAGCTGCACCACCACCTGCTCTACCTGCTGTACCTGTGCCCGCCATGCCAGCACCGCTTCCCACAGAGTCTTTGCCTGAAACTCTGCCCGCAAGCGCTGATATTTTTCCGCTTTCACCCGATCTTGCGCCAGCCGTTCCAGTTGGGCAATCAGCTCCCGCTCCACAATGCGGAATTTTTCTTCGTGCTCTTTGACGGCATCGAGCTTGTCTTTCGCCTGATGGATTTTGCGATCAAACGCCGCCACCCCCGCTAGTTCGTCAATGATTTCGCGCCGCTCGCGAGAATTCATTGAAATAATGCTGGTGACATCCCCTTGCAGCACCACGTTGTAGCCTTCGGGATAAACCCGAAAGCGGTTGAGCTGCTCATGCAGATCGGTTAGGGTGCAGGATTGACCGTTGATGAAATACGTAGAGGTATAAGTACCCTGCTGCGTCACCCGCAGTTTGCGCGTCACGTTCCACTCGTTAAACGGCACCAGAGCTGGCGCGACGATGAGTTGCTCGCTCTGGGTCGCCTTGCCGTTGCCGTTGGTTTGACCCAGCTCGCCTGCGGCGCTGTTGGCATGACGGCCGTTGCCATTAGTCGGCGTGCTGTCGCTGGGAACAGTAGGGCTCTCGTCGTCCCCCGCGTACGCCGCAATATCGTCTTCATCCAAGGCAAACGTGACGGTGACGCTGGCCTCGATGGTTGAACGCCCCCGAGTCGCGACCGATTGATTTACCAAATCCGGCAGCCGCTCAGCGCGCATCCCCTTCGACCCAGACAAACCCAGGCAAAACAGCAGCGCATCTAAAATGTTGGACTTGCCAGAGCCATTAGGACCAGAAATCACTGTAAACCCTGGCAACAGGGGAACCTGAGCCGTGCCGCCGAAGGATTTAAAGTGGGAGAGCTCTACGCGCTTAATATGCACAGTGTTGCCACAGAAGGAGGGGAGAAATTCGGGCGATCGCCCGCGCTTAGTTCACCATAGGACGTTCCAGCAGATGCCAAACTTTACCGTGAGACTTGAGGGCTATTCGCTAAGCCCTAACCCAATTAATCGACCCGGAGCATTCGTGGATTGACAATAGAGCAATGCCTCACGATTGCCCAGCCATCGTTATAACAGCTTGCCGCTCTACCGGCACAACCCGCCATACCCGTCTTGACGACTATAAGCAAAATAGTTGAATGGTCACAGATGTGCCGTATGGATCGCTGAGGCTGAATCTAAATCTCCAGAGGGTGCAGCGTAGCTAGGCTGCCCGTAGAAGTCTATATCCTAGATATGGCCTAAAAACCTTGGAACTCCGATAGCTCTCACCTCATGTGAGGCAAAAGCTACAACACAAACCCGATTGCTGACGGCGAGGTAAGAAGACTAACGCGAAATCAGAACGTGGAATTAGAATCACAGCCTGGGTGGGCATGGAGAGCAGAGATCCAGTCAACCGTTAAGTACAAATATACTGAATAAGTGAAGAGTTGGCATCCGTGGTTGGGCGTTGTGAATGCACCCGGGCCTAGCCGATGTGGCAAGGTCAGTCCTTACCCTGCATCACCCAATCCGGGAGAGAAGAGAACCCAGAGAGAACGCATTGAATCTGGTACTCTCATGGGATACGTCCAGCCTAGATTCCAGATCATTAATTGTGATTAATTAGATTATCAGTTGGGAATTGTGATTAATTGAATTGTCGGTTGGATGCATTAGAAGGCACTCAGTACATTCCCATTTTGCCTTGTGTTCTAGTTTACAGTTGCATTGTGTCTTTCCCTTATCCACTCAGCCTATGACGCAGATTCCGCCACAGCCCACTCCAACCCGGTCTCGCACCGAGCTGCAAGAGCTGGTGCAGTCTCAGATTGAGATGATGCTGGAGCAAGGGAACTTGGAGGGTGCTAAGGCGCTGCTGCGTCCCGTGCGCGAAGCCGATATTGCCGAGGCGATCTCGGCACTGCCCAAAGCAAAACGGGCGATCGCCTTTCGACTTTTGACCAAACGCCAAGCTATCAAGGTCTTTGAGTATCTCGACACTAGTATTCAAGAGGATTTGCTGACCGAATTTCAGCAGCAAGAGTTTCTCGACATCGTGAACCAGATGTCGCCAGACGACCGGGCGCGCCTGTTCGACGAGCTGCCGTCCCGCGTGGTCAACCGCATGCTGGATCGGCTAAGCCCGCAAGAGCGAGACGCCACTGCGCTGCTGCTGGGCTATCGCCCTGGCACAGCTGGGCGCATCATGACGCCGGAGGTTATGGCATTAACCGAAGATTTCACCGTTGCCCAAACGTTCGCGCGCATCCGCCAATCTGCTAATTCCGTCGAAACCATCTACGAGCTGTATGTAAAAGACCGCGAGGGGAGCCTAGTGGGGGTGTTTTCGTTGCGAAAGCTTGTGACCTCTAAGATGGATCAGCGAATTGGCGACATCATGACGCGTGAATTGGTCTCAGTGCAGACTGATACCGATCAGGAAGAAGTTGCTAAGCTCATCCAGCGCTACGACTTTCTAACCATGCCTGTGGTGGATACCGATGGCAACTTGGTCGGCATCATCACCGTGGATGATGTGCTGGACGTGGTGGAAGAAGAAACAACCGAAGATATCTATACGTCTGGCGCGGTCGCGGCTGGGGGTGACAGCTATTTTGAAAGCAACCTGTTTCAGCGGGCGCGCAAGCGAGTGACGTGGCTGCTGATTTTGTTGGTGGCGAATACTGGCACTGCTGCAGTCATGCAGGGAGGCGAAGCAATTTTGAGTCAGGCTGTGGCATTGACCTTCTTCATCCCTCTCTTGATCGGCACAGGTGGCAATGTTGGGGCGCAGTCATCAACGGTGGTGATTCGCGGTTTGAATACAGAGGATCTCAGTATTAAAAAAGCGCTAGCTACGATTCAGCGCGAGGCCATAGCAGGTCTGCTGTTGGGAATGATGCTGGGGGCAATTGTCACGGTGTGGGCCTATGTGTTAGAGCGAAATTGGGGGGTGGCTTATTCGGTGGGCGTGAGCTTGGTTGGCATTTCGGTGCTGTCTGCCACAGCAGGGACCGCACTGCCGTTTTTGTTCAAGCGGATGAAGCTTGATCCGGCGCTGATGTCGGCTCCGTTTATCACTACGATTGTGGATGTGCTGGGCGTGTTGCTTTATCTCAATGTGGCCCGCGCTATTCTGGGTCTCGGGTGATTGGCCCAGTCCATAGCTTTTTAGTTGCTGTAGGGTTTAGTTTCTGTAGAGCCGCTAGTGATAAAATTCTGATGATTTCTGGATTTCAGGCGTCATCACACTAGTCCGTGGAGTGGTGGGGTTGTCTCAATGACCTCCATGCTCTATCAGGCTGTATGAGATATGCTCTGGTAGTTGCTGGGGCGATCGCCCTAGCAATTCGTCCAATTAGTCTGGTATTAGCCGCGTAGTTACACCCGTCAAGCGAAAGCACTGGCCGCAGTCACTGAGCTTGCAGTTTGAGGTGTTTTATGACGCTCTAAGTCAGCTTGTCCTGAACACTGTGGGTTTCCCTTTCGCGTTGATCTGATTCTGATGATGAAGTCTTACCTTGCTGCCGCTGTGCAGATGAACAGTGTGCCAGACCTGAGCAAAAATCTGGCCCAGGCAGAAGATTTAATTGAACTGGCGGTGCGCCAAGGGGCAGAGCTCATTGGGCTGCCCGAAAACTTTTCCTTTTTGGGCGATGAGATGGAAAAGGTGAACCAAGCGGGAGCGATCGCCCAAGCTAGCGAAAAATTCCTCAAAACTATGGCGCAGCGGTATCAAGTGACGCTGTTGGGGGGTGGCTTTCCGGTGCCGACTGATGACCCCAATAAGGTGTTTAATACCGCGTTGCTGGTGGATGCCGACGGTTCAGAGCTGAGCCGCTATGAAAAGGTGCACCTGTTTGATGTGAACCTGCCCGACGGCAACACCTATCGCGAATCCAATACGGTGCTGGCGGGGGTGCAAATGCCCGCCGTCTATGCGTCTAAGAACCTGGGCAACTTAGGGTTATCGGTCTGCTACGACATCCGCTTTCCAGAACTGTATCGCCATCTGTCGCAAATGGGAGCCGAGGTGCTGTTTGTGCCCGCCACGTTTACAGCCTACACTGGCAAAGATCATTGGGAAGTGTTGATCAAAGCCCGCGCCATTGAAAACACCTGCTATGTGATTGCACCGGCACAAACGGGGCAGCACTATGGCATTCGTCAGTCTCACGGGCATGCCGCCATTGTCGATCCCTGGGGGCTGGTGCTGGCTGATGCTGGTGATAAACCCGGGGTG
>JBGTOF010000009.1:0-4206 GCA_041742695.1 Elainellales cyanobacterium
GAGCAGGTGCTTGCCGACATTGGAGATGAGCAGTCCTTGCAGCAAAGCCTCTCCACCTTTTCGGGGCATATTCGCCGCATTGGGCGAATTCTGGAGGCGCTAGCGGTTTCGGCAGAGGCGTCTTCGGCTGTCACTCCTAATCAACCTGAGGCATTAGAGCCTTCTGCGTCTTCTCCAGAGTTTGAAAGTGGGATCGCATTCATCCCTGCGAGCGATCGCGCCAGCGATGAACCGTCTACCCTGTTTGAGTCCTTAGAGGAGGGACAGACGCAGACACTTGATGTGGATAGTCCCGCTTCGGTCCCGGCGGCATCATCTGCCCCATTCCTCTCTCCTGCGCTGGTGCTGCTGGATGAAGTGGGCGCAGGCACCGATCCAACTGAGGGGAGCGCGCTGGCGATCGCTCTGCTGCGCTACCTGGCAGACCACGCCCTGCTGACGGTCGCCACCACCCACTTTGGCGAGCTAAAGGCGCTGAAATATGATGACGCTCGATTTGAAAACGCCTCGGTAGAGTTTGACGATGTGCAGTTGGCACCGACCTATCGGCTGCTGTGGGGCATTCCGGGGCGCTCTAACGCGCTGACCATTGCCCAGCGGCTAGGGCTGGATGCGGCCATTGTGCAGGCGGCGCAGCAATCCCTGGGCGTGGGCGCCATTCAAGATGTTAACCAGGTGATCGCGGGCTTAGAGCAGCAGCGCCGTCAGCAAGAAGAAAAAAATGCGGCGGCAGCAGACCTCTTGCGCCAAACTGAACAGCTGCATCGCGAAATTGCCCGCCGCGCTGAGCTGCTGGCGCACAAAGAGCGAGAGCTAAAGCAGCAGCAAGAGCTAGAAGTGCAGCGGGCGATCGCCCAAGCCAAAGGAGAAATCGCCGGGGTGATTCGCCGCTTGCAGCGAGGCAACACCTCAGCCCAAGAGGCCCAGCAGGCGACCGAATCGGTAGAGCAGATCGCCGCTCGCCGTCTGCCCTCCCAGCAGCAGCCCCCCAAGCCCAAGCCGGGGTTTCGGCCTCAGGTGGGCGATCGCGTCCGCATTCCTCGATTGGGGCAGACTGCCGAAGTCCTGACCCAAGCCGACGCTAACGGGGAATTGATGGTGCGCTTCGGCATCATGAAAATGTCGGTTGCCCTAGCCGATGTGGAGTCGCTGCAGGGCGAAAAAGCTGAGCTGCCGCCGAAAAAGGAGCCCGCCAAAGAATCCCGAAAGCCTGACCCCCAACCTGCTCCTGTCCTCACTGCACCTGCTGTACGCACCAGCCGCAATACGGTGGATCTGCGCGGTAGCCGCGTCGCCGATGCCGAGATTGTGCTGGATCGGGCGATCGCCAGTGCTGATATGGGGCCACTGTGGATCATCCACGGCCATGGCACGGGCAAACTGCGCCAAGGCGTCCATGAATTTCTTAAGCAGCATTCCCAAATTGAGCGATTTGAACCGGCAGATAAAGCCGACGGCGGCACGGGTGTCACTGTTGCCTATGTTCTGTAAGTCATGAGTGCGATTTAGGGATGGAGGGGCGATCGCCCCCAGGCGAGTACCATTTCCCTCAATCTCAGGCTGGCACGGCTATCGGTCACTATTTCACCACGACATAACGAGTCAGCACCCGCATGATTTCGTTGATGCGCCCGGTGGGCTGGGGCTTGCTCCATTCAGGCACTTCGGCAAAGCCGAGGCGATAGAGTTCGTGGACGATGCGCTCTACGCCGTGGACGCTACCAATCACCAAGATGCGAATCACTTCCCGTCCCGGCTTGGCGGCAGGCTCGATGGTGACTTGCAATGCAGGGTCAGCCAGGACTGAAGGGATGAACGCTTGCGGCATGGAAAGCTCCTTCGATGTAATCGCTTAAGATGACAAGCGCATCATACAGCACCTATCCAGAGGATGTCATCTTATGCGATTACATTTACGATCCCATGCTCCTTTGGGACGATGGGAGTATGGGAAGAGCAGGGAAAGCGCTACGGGAAGTCCTTACGCAGTACGACATTAGCCAAAACAGCCTTGCTGTCAAAATGGGTTTGCCGCGATCGACCATCTATAAGTGGTATCACGAAGAACGCGATCCTACGGCTGAAACTGTCGCAGATATTGTAGAAGCGTTGAAAGAGTTGAATATCGAAGCAGCAGAAACTTTTATTTGGTTCTATCTTGGCAACATTCTAGGAGATAAGAGTGTCAATTAAAGGTCGATTTAACGTTCTTAGTTTTGACTATTTGGCGAGACTAGAAATACATTTTTGTTGTGCCACTCCAACTTTTCTCTCAATCCTTTGTGAGACGGGAGAAAGGCAATTTTTCCTGAAAGATCTGCATACTGCTCAAAATCTTTAATTGAGTCGCTTAACTTTATTAAGTAGCTTTCAGAGTCAATAGTAATTAAGCCTCGATCAAACATTCTATGCAGATCTGACCGAAGAAGTAAGGAGTTTCCCATTGAGCACTCTCCACCATTAGCCACAGGATGAATGTGCGCTGCCTCCAAAATCGGCTCTATTTTGCAAGCAGAAATAACGCACTGGCTATAGAAATCTAAAAGATCTGAACGAAGTTTCGCCTGTTGACTCGGATCTCTGACGACACAGAAAACCTTGATGAATTTTGTGTTTTCAGAAAGTTTTTCATCAAATAAATTGACAAAACCAATAAACTTATTGATTGAATGAATTCTTGTGTAACCCTCCTCTATCCAGAAAATAACATTCACTTTTACTTGCTGATTCAACATAAGTCCTTTTGGAAATATCTTGCGTTCAGCTTCTACATACGTATCCCTTTCTTCAAGAAAAAGAACGACTTTCTTGGGTTGTATGTCAACTATCTTTCCAAGAATTACCCGACTGGTTGCCCCTATGACCATCCCCAAATTCTCAATTGGAAGTTTTAATAGAATTCAGATATCTCAATAGCATTGTGTAGCCGTGCAACCCCCTAAAGAAGTCATCCCTGAGAAACTGATGAATCAGTGAGAATCCTTCTTTTTTCATCAAACTTTTATAAAAGCACAATTAAAATGAACACATTCAGTAGGTCTGGCATGGCTTGCCGTTAAATTTAAGCTGTTCAGTTAGCCCAATCTTCCTTAAAACCAGGTAAGTTCAGCAGGTTGCATTGGGGCGATCGCCCACTCTCTCTACTGGCGGGTAGTGCCCACACTACCGGGGCTGCGATCGCTGACCACCAGAGAAAAGTATTCTCCTTAGCTCGCCAACAGTAGTTCAAGCAATTCGTTTGGTTTTAACACCGACATGCATCACCTGTGCCAAAAATTGACTCCCTGATATCTGGCGTGCGATAAACCATCTCCGCACCTGTAGGATAGGGGTGTTGAAAAGCTTGCCCTGTAGGGCGCTGCACTAACTCGCGTAAGAACCCTTACGTCCATAGGATTCAATCTTGGGAATCTTAGTGCCATGCGCTCAGACTAAATACCATGTCAGTTTTCCTATCGGTCATCATTCCCACCTATCAGCGCGAGGCAGCGCTGCGGCAAACTCTGGCGAGTTTGCTAGAGCAAGACTATCCCCAACTAGAAGTGCTAGTGGTCGATCAAACACCCCAGCACGAGCCTGAAACCGAAGACTATCTGCAAAAGTGCCACGAGTCGGGCGATATTCGCTGGTTTCGGGTGGCGTGGGCAAACCTGCCCGCGGCGCGCAACTATGGCATTCGTCGAGCCTGTGGCGAAGTCGTAGTTTTTATTGATGACGACGTAGTGCTGCCAGCGGGGTTTTTGTGGGCGCATGCTCGCAACTATCAGCATCCCGAAACAGCCGCTGTCGCCGGGCGAGTGCTGGATGCCGATGCCGATGCACCGCTGCCCGAGCCGCCCATTCACCTGTTGCCCCCCCAAGCCATGGATCCGGGGGTGGCCTGGTATTATCTGGACTTTGCCCGCACCATTCAGCCCCAGGCCGTGATCACCACGCGGGGCTGCAATATGTCGTTCCGGCGATCGCTCTTTACCCACCATCAGCTTTGGTTCGACGAGCGGTTCACCGGCCACGCCATCCGCGAAGAGTCAGACCTGTGCCTGCGACTGCGGCGCACTGGGCTGCAAATTTGGTATGACCCTGAGGCGCGGCTGTGGCACCGGGGCGAGGCCACGGGCGGCTGCCATACGCTGGCTGTGCGATCGCCCCAATACCAGATCAGCTTTTACCAACACCATGTGTGGATGGCGTTAAAAAACCTAACGC
>JBGTOF010000020.1:0-16170 GCA_041742695.1 Elainellales cyanobacterium
ACCGAATTATTTAATAGATGGGGCATTGGCAAGGCTGGCCGGAATAATGGGGTGCTGTTTTTGGTTTCGGTGGGCGATCGCCGGGTGGAAATTGAGACGGGACTTGGCATTGAGCCCATCTTGCCCAACCACGAGGTGCAGACCATTATTGATTACGTGGTGCTGCCTGCGTTTCGTGAGCAGCAGTATGACCAAGGCATTGCAGCCGGAACGCGAGCGTTAGTGGTGCGGCTTGATGACTCCTATAACCCCCTAATGGCGGGGTTGCGAGACGAATCTCCCCTGTCGCACCTGTTGGCAATGGGCAGCATTGTGCTGCTGATTGGGTCGTCCCGATTCCTCACTCGGTCAAAGCGCAAGCCGGTTCTGGCTGTGCCGGGCAGCATAGAGCGCCTAGGCCATCGGGATGCTCACAATACACCAGTTCAGATCTTGCTCTGGACTCGGCTAGCGGCCACGGCGGGGCTGGCTACGGTGGTCGTTTTCTCTCTTGCAAATCCCCACAAGCATTACGCCGCAACGGTTGCGGGAACGAGTGGATTGCTCCTGACGCTAATCTATGGCGTCAACCGCTACGAAACGCGACGGCTCAATCTAGCAGACCAGGGGCGCTACCTGCTGCGCCCAGTCCACTGCTTGCGGTGCCAAACCTCCATGCAGCGTTTATCGTCGCAGCAGCTTGAAGCCTACCTCACCCCCGCTCAGCAAACGGCAGCATCGCTAGACGCCATGCATTTTATGGGATGGGCCTGCTCCGCCTGTCAGCGCCACCGTGGCCCACGCCCGGCCAACCCCTACCTAGACCGCCTTGCAGAGGTTTCCGACCAACACCGGAGCGATGCTAGCGCTCGTCCCTCCCTCCAAGGGGTGCATATTCGCGCGTATGATGGCCCCAAACGAAGCCGCTATGACACCTGTGTAGCCTGCCAAGAGCAGACCATGCTCATCACTGAGACGGTGATTCAGTCTGCGACTGAGCACCGAGAGGGTCAGGGCGAACGCACCAAGCAATGCCAGTGCTGTGGGCAGCAGGCAATGGAGGTGTTCTCAATTCCTCGAGTGGTGCCTGATGACAATGATAGTCATAGCCATTCTAGTTCTAGTGGTGGCAGCAGTTTTGGCGGCGGCAGCAGCTCAGGTGGGGGTGCCGGGGGGAGCTGGTAAACGCTCTGCCCGAACCTCCATTCATCCCTACTCAACTTGCGGTCAGGATCAGCAAACTCTCTCTTAATACAAACGGACGTTCCCAAACAGACGTTAAATTAACGTCCGTTTAGCCTTGTGCAGCCCTCCGCTGCAAGGCTGCACAAGGCTACCAAATTCACGCCAATTTAGTGCCATTGGCTCTAACTTCGGTAATCCTACTGTTAATTCTCAGGGCCGCCCGGGAACGCTAAGCCTGCCTTTTCCTAGATGGAGTGAGAAGGGCGATCGCCCAATGCCTTCAGCGCACACGGTGCTGCGGGTTGCTGTGCGCTGCAAATGAGGCCACCCCTGCGTGGCTCTTACCCTTGCCGATTTCTGCATCCTCTGCAAAGACCCTTAGACGAGCATCTACCTTCTTATGAGCTTTACGTTTGTCTCTGACAGTTACGCCGCAGGCTCCTCGCCAACCTCTGTCGTTGCGGTGGATCTCAACGGCGACACAGTGCTAGATCTGCTGGTGATCGATCCTGCCAGCAATGGCCTGAGGGTGCTACTGGGGGATGGCTCGGGCGGGTTTACGCTTCAAGACAATTTTGCGATCGCCCCTTCCTCCTTTTCGATTGCAGCCGGGGATATTAATGGGGATGGATTGGTCGATGTAGGGATCACTCACACTGGCAGCCCTAATGGGTCGCTGTCGATCCTGTTAGGGGATGGCTCGGGTGGCTTTGGTGCCTCCGAAAGCTTATCGCTGGGGTTTAATCCGGGGGCGATCGCCCTCGGCGACTTTAACCAGGATGGGCGGGCAGATGTAATGCTGGTGGATGAAATGTCGGGCGGCACCCTGCTGCTGCGCGATGCCAGCGGAGGCTTTTCGACCGAAACGACGTTTGCTACGGGCTCCTCACCCAGCGACATCATCATTGCCGACTTCGATGGTGATGGCACTCTCGATCTGGCGGTGGTCAACCTCAACTCTGCCAGCGTATCGGTGTTGTTAGGAGATGGCAGCGGCGGACTTTCCTCTCAAACCACCTTTGGGGTTGGCTCAACTCCTATTGCGGCTGCCGTGGGTGACTTCAACGGAGACGGTATCCTGGATTTGGTGGTGGCGAACACCAATGGCAATAGCCTATCGCTGCTGCTGGGCGTCGGCGGTGGCACCTTTGCGACCCAATCTATTTTTGCAGTTACCGCCCCCAACGGCGTTGCTGTGGGCGACTTTAGCGGAAATGGCAACCTGGACGTCGCCGTGATCAGCGATGTCGGCGAACGGGTATCGGTGCTGCTGGGGGATGGAGCCGGAAATTTAGCGCTTCCTCTTAATACCTCTGTGTCTAGCGGCCTCAATGCGATCGCCGTGGGCGATTTCAATGGGGATGGGCTAGCCGACATTGCCACCAGCATCAGCGGCTATGCCAACAATGTGACGGTGCTAATCAATAGGCCTGATCTGCCACTTCCGGTGATTACGGGGTTTTCGGACGATACAGGCGCCTCAAATACAGACGGTATCACCAATGACACCACGCCAACCCTTGTGGGCATTGCGGCCCTCAGCACGGGCGTTACGGTGTATTTCAACGGAAGCATTGTGGGCACGGCCCCGGTGGATGGCGACGGCAACTGGAGCTTCTCGGTAGACAGCGGCGATGCGCTGTCGGATGGGGTGTATTCTGTAACGGTGATTTCGAATGGCGGCGGCGGCGCGGTGAGCGAGGTCTCGGCCCCGTTGGTGATCAGGATCGATACCACTGCTGCTGCGCCCCTCATCACCACCCTGATAGAAGATACCGGCGTGGTGGGCGATCGCATCACCAGCGACAGTACTCCGACGCTGAGCGGCACAGCCGAAGCAGGCAGCACCGTTAACGTGTTCCTGGGCGGCACGCTGGTAAACAGCACCACCGCCAACACCAGTGGCAACTGGAGTTTTGGGCAGACTACGGCCCTCAGCGATGGCTCCTATAGCTTCACAGCACAAATCACCGATTTGGCAGGCAACACGAGCGCCCTGTCTGAGTCGTTTGTGGTCACCGTTGACACAACGCCGCCGATTGCGCCAGTGTTAACAACAGTGGACGTGGATACGGGTGTGGTGGGCGATCGCATCACCAGCGACACCACCCCCAACCTCAGCGGCACGGCAGAAGCGGGCAGCACCGTTACGGTATTTTTGAATGGGGCACTGGCTGGAACGGCGATCGCCAACCCCAGCGGCAACTGGAGTTTTGGGCAGACCAATGCGCTCAGCGATGGATCTTATAGCTTCACGGCCCGGGCCACCGATATTGCAGGAAACACGGGCAGTTTCTCAGCAGCCTTGCCATTTACCATCGATACGCAAGTGGCCGCCACGCCCACGATTGCAACGCTGATTGAAGACACTGGTATTTCTGATAGCGACGGCATCACCAACGACGCCACGCCCACCCTTCAGGGCACGGCCGGGGCTGGCGATACGATCACAGTGTTCCTCAACGGCACGTCTGCCGGAACCACCACCGCCAATAGCGCGGGCAATTGGTCCTTTACGCGCACAACGGCGCTGAGTGATGGCTCCTATAGCTTTACGGCACAGGCTGTGGATACCATCGGCAAAACCAGCGCCCTCTCGACGGCATTTAGCGTGGTGATTGATACCACGCCGCCCGTTGCCCCGCTGCTGACGGCAGTCGCAGAAGATACCGGGGTGCCGGGCGATCGCATCACCAACGACAGCACGCCCAGCATCAGCGGCACGGCAGAGGCCGGCAGCATCGTCACCCTGTTTCAGGATGGCAGCGCCGTGGGCAGCACCACCGCTAACACCAGCGGCAACTGGAGCTTTGGGCAGACCAATGTTCTCAGCGATGGCTCCTATAGCTTCACGGCACGGGCAACCGATATTGCAGGCAACACTGGCGTGTTTTCTAGCGGCTTTGTCGTCACCGTCGACACCACACCGCCTGCTGCGCCCACGATCACCAGCTTTAGCGAAGATACCGGCGCTCCCGACGACTTTATTACCAGCGACACCACGCCTACCATTGGCGGCACGGCAGAAGTAGGCAGCACCGTCACCGTGCTGCTAAATGGGGCCGCAGCGGGAACGGCGATCGCCAACAGCAGCGGCAGTTGGAGCTTTACCCAAGCCACTGCCCTATCAGACGGCACCTATAGCTTTACGGCCAGTGCAACGGATATCGCGGGAAATACCGGCAGCGTTTCCACGGCCTTGCCCTTTACCATCGACACTCAGATTGCCGCCACGCCCACTATCACCACACTGATCGAAGACACCGGTATTTCTGACAGCGACGGAATTACAAACGACACCACGCCGACGCTTCAGGGCACCGCTGGCGCAAACGATATCGTAACCGTGTTCCTCAATGGCACCATAGCCGGAACCACGACGGCTAATAGTGCCGGATCTTGGTCCTTTACGCGCACGACCGCTTTGAGTGACGGCTCCTATACCTTTACCTCGCGAGCGGTGAATGAGGTGGGCAATACCAGCGCCCTGTCTGCCGCATTTAATGTGGTGATCGACACGCTGCCGCCGCCTGTTCCCGTGCTTGACGCTGCGAGCTTTAGCGAAGATACCGGGGTGGTGGGCGATCGCATCACCAGCGATACGACTCCTAGCATCAGCGGAGTGGCCGAGCCCAACAGCGGGGTCACGGTGCGGCTCAATGGCACACCAGCCGGGACGGCGATCGCCAACAGCAGTGGCAACTGGAGCTTTGGTATCTCGACCGCTCTGACGGATGGCAACTACACCTTTACCGCCCAAGCGCAGGATATTGCAGGCAATGCCAGTGGCGTCTCTAGTGCGGTGGCCTTTACCATCGACACCACAGATCCTACGGTTCCTACCATCACAGGGTTCACGGAAGATACCGGTGCCTCGAACAGTGACGGCATTACGAGTGATGCCACGCCGACTGTGCAGGGCACCGCTGACTCGGGCATTACGATTACCCTCTTCTTAGACGGCTCGCCCGTGGGCACCACCACCGCCAGCAATGGCAGTTGGAGTTACACCCAATCCACCGCCCTCAGTGACGGCACCTATAGCTTTACGGCACAGGCCCGCGACCTAGCCGGAAACCTCAGCGGGGTATCGGATGGTCTGGCGATCGCCATTGATACCCTGGCTCCATCTGCTCCGATTATCGCGAGCTTTAGCGAGGATTCGGGTCTGGCGGGGGATGGCATCACTAACGACAGCACGCCAACCCTCAGCGGCACAGCTGAGGCCAATAGCAGCGTGACGATTCGCCGCAACGGCACGGTCGTCGGCACCACCCTTGCGGCTGGAGATGGGACGTGGACGTTTACCAGCGCTGTTCTGGTGGATGGCAGCTATAGCTTCACCGCTCTGGCGACCGATCTGGCAGGGAACGTGAGTCTGGCCTCTGCGCCCTTGGCAATCACCATTGACACCACAACCCCCATGCCGGTGATTACAGCGCTGGTAGAAGACACGGGCGCATCCGATAGCGATGGCATCACCAGCGACACCACGCCGACCCTCAGCGGCACGGCAGAAGCAGGCAGCACCGTCACCCTCTTTCTGGATGGATCCATCGTGGGTAACACCACGGCTAATAGCAGCGGCAACTGGAGCTATGCTCAGACGACTGCCCTGAGTGAGGGCACCTATGCCTTTACGGCCCAAGCGACCGATATTGCCGATAACACGAGTGCCCTGTCAGCGGCGATCGCCCTCACCATCGACACAACTCCGCCAGTTGATCCCACCATTACGGCCTTTAGCGACGACTCGGGCGTGGTGGGCGATCGCCTCACCAACGACACCACCCCCACGTTCTCGGGCGTGGCAGAGGCCGACAGTACCGTGACGGTGTTTCTAAATGCGTTGGCTGTGGGAACAGCGATCGCCAGCGCTGATGGCACGTGGAGCTATACCGTCTCTAGCGCTCTCAGCGATGGTCTCTATGCCTTCACCACCCAAGCAACCGATCTGGCAGGCAACACCAGCGGGCTCTCGTCTGACTTTGACCTGGCCATCGACGCCACGCCGCCTCTGGCTCCCAGCATTACCAGCGTGAGTGACGATACGGGCGTGTCTGCCAGCGATCGCATCACCACCGACACCACTCCCACCCTCAGCGGTATCGCAGAAGCAGGCAGCACCGTCAGCGTGTTCCGCAATAGCGCCCTGGTTGGCACTACCCAGGCCAACAGCGCAGGCAACTGGAGCTTTAGCCAACTGGTTGCTCTCGCCAGCGGCAGCTATGCCTATACCGCTCGCGCCATCGATGCAGCTGGCAACCTCAGCCCCCTATCTGGAGGGCTGAATCTAGTCGTCGATGCGATCGCCCCTACCGTCAGCATCACGCCGGTGCAGCCCAATCCCAGAGAAACCGGCATTGGCACGATGACGCTGCAATTTAGTGAGGCGATCGCCAACTTCAGCAAAGCCAATCTCACGCTCACCCGCAACGGCACCGCGCTGAACCTCAGCAGTGCAGTGTTGACGCCCCAAACCGCGACCACCTTTACCCTCAGTGGGCTGCTGCCGCTGACCACGCCGTTTGGCAACTATAGCCTCAGCCTCAACCCGGGCAGCGTCACCGACATTGCCGGAAACGCTCTGAGCAGTGGAGCGCTACAAAGCTGGGTGGCGCGTGATCTCACTCCCCCTACTGTTCTCAGCATTCCGACGGTGGGGCCGCTGATTCAAGATCGCTTGGTGGATGCTCCCGTCCCCGCGATTACGATTCAGTTCAGTGAAGCGGTGACGGGGGTAACGCCTGCCGCCTTCACGCTCACCCGCAACGGCACCGTGCTGGATCTCAGTGGGGCGATCGCCAGCAGCACCAACGGCAGTACCTGGCAACTAGGCAATCTAGCCAGCCTTACCGACCCCAATGGCGTCTACCGACTCACCCTCAATGCCGCAGGCTCTGGCATCACCGATCTGGCCGGCAATCCCCTTGCGACTAACGCTATCAGCAACGAGTGGGATCGCAACCGCACGGCCAAACCCGTCGGCCGCGCCAACCGCAACCCCGGATCTCCTGGGAGCGTCATCAACGGCACATCCCAGGCCGATGTGCTGCGGGGCAGCAACGGCAACGACACCATTCGCGGCTTTGCGGGCAACGACACTATTCGCGGGACGGGCGGCAATGACGTCATCTTTGGGCTGGATGGACGCGATGTGATCTACGGCGGCGGCGGCAACGATCGCCTCAATGGCGGCCTCAAATCCGACACCCTCTATGGTGGCCCCGGTGATGACTGGATCAATGGCAAAGGCGGCAACGATGTCCTAGTCGGTGGACCTGGAAATGACATCCTGATTGGTCGCCTGGGTGCTGACACGCTAGAAGGCGGCAGCGGTCGCGACACCTTCCGCTATCTGGGGTTAGAAGATGCTGGCGACACGATTGTAGACTTCACCCCTGGAGAAGACGTGATCGATCTGCGCGCCATCTTCCGTGAATCGGCGTTTGCTGCGCGCACCCCATACACGCAATACAAGCGGTTTGTGCGGCTTGTGCAGGTCGGGACCGATACGCAACTTCGCGTCAAAGCCGATGGCAATGGGCCAGGCACGAACTTTATGACAATGGCCACCTTAAATGGGCTAACGCCTGCTGATCTGTCTCCGCAAGACTTCATCATCCAACATCCCATCATGGCTTAACGTCAGCTCGACAAATACTTAAAACCGTGCTGCCTGCGACGCAGGCAGCACGGTTTTGCGTTGTTTCACCCCCGCAGTACAGAGCTGAAGCAATGCTAGTGCAGCCGTTGATTAGGACAATTGGCGTTGCTGAATCAAGGTAATGAACCGGCAAAACCTTTAGACTCTGCATGGCCCCCTAAATCCCCCAATTCTGGGGGACTTTGAGACTCTGTCACCCCTAGACTGGAGGGCTGGGGGGCAAATCATGCTTGCGTTAAGCAACGCCGGACAATTATGGGCTGCACCTTAGCGCTAGAGCCATGCTCGCGTTGAACTTGGATCGCCGATTCGGCACCGGGGATTCAACTGAGTTTAGGTTGGGGATTTGTCGTGGGGGAACCCTGCAACCGCAAAGCCGTGGGCGGGCTAAAATCGTTGCCCTAAGACTGCGGCCACGGGGTATTCTGTGAATTGCTGCTGGTGGCGGCAACGGCAAGAAGGGCAGAGGAACAGAGTTGTGCTTGACCTTAAATTGATTCGAGACAATCTAGACCCGGTGCAGGCCATGCTGAATCTGCGGGGCGGGGGCTATGATGTGCAGCCGGTTGTGGCGCTGAGCCAGCAGCAGCGGCAGCTAGAGCAGGAGCGATCGCTCCTGCAGGCGCGCAGCAACGACATTGGCAAGCAAGTGGGGCAGCAGATTAGGTCGGGCGCAAAGCCGGATGATCCCGCTGTGATTGCGCTGAAGGACGAAGGCAACCAAATCAAAGCGCAGTTGGCCGATCTAGAACCTCACGAAAAAGAATTGAAGGCGCAGATTGAAGCCATTCTCTTAACGCTACCCAATTTACCGGATGCCTCCACACCCGTCGGCAAAAGTGAAGATGAGAATGTGGAAGTGCGGCGCTGGGGCGACGAGTTCATTCCCCAAAATCCCGACATTCTTCCTCATGACGAGATCGGCGTCAAACTGGGGATTCTCAACTTTGAGCGATCCGTCAAGATTGCTCAGAGTCGGTTTGTGACCCTGATTGGGGCGGGTGCGGCCTTAGAGCGATCGCTCATTCAGTTTATGCTCGATCGGCATATCCAAGCAGGCTTTGTCGAAGTCCTGCCGCCCATTTTGATCAATAGCGCCTCGCTCACCGCCTCAGGGCAGTTGCCCAAATTTGCGGAAGAAAGCTTTAAGTGCGATCGCGACGACCTGTGGTTAACCCCTACTGCCGAAGTACCCATCACGAGCCTCTACCGCGACGAAATTCTGTCCGATGCAGATCTGCCCATCTACCACTGCGCCTTTACACCCTGCTTTCGCCGCGAGGCAGGCAGCTATGGCCGCGATACCCGAGGCCTCATCCGCCTGCATCAATTCAATAAGGTGGAGATGTTTAAGTTCGTTCTCCCCGAGCGCTCAATGGACGAACTGGAGAGCCTGACCCAGCAGGCCGAGTTAATTCTGCAAGCATTAAAGCTACCCTATCGGGTTATTGCCCTCTGCACTGGCGACCTGGGCTTCTCTGCCGTCAAAACCTATGACCTTGAAGTATGGCTGCCTACCCAAGGCAAATACCGCGAAATTTCGAGCTGCTCTAATTGCGGCGACTTTCAAGCACGACGGGCCAACATTCGCTTTAAGGAAGCGGGCAAAAAAGGGACTCAGTTTCTGCACACGCTCAACGGATCGGGCCTAGCAATTGGCCGCACGATGGCGGCGATTTTAGAAAACTACCAGCAGCCCGACGGCACTATTCAAATCCCTGAAGCCCTACAGCCCTATCTCGGGAGAGAGACGCTCTAGCTCCATGCAGGTGCTGCAATCCACCCTTGCAGACGCGACCGGCACCTGTAGCCATACGTCGCGGGCATGGTTCACGATTGTCATGCCCCAAGGAACGGGATTGCCACTATACAATAGAGAAATTAGCTGAATGTTTACAAAGGTTTACTATGTCGGTATTAGCGGCAATCTCGGTTTTGGCCTTGTTAATTGTGGTGCATGAGCTGGGGCACTTTCTAGCAGCACGGCTCCAAGGTATTCATGTCAACCGCTTCTCAATTGGCTTTGGCCCGATTTTGTTGAAATACCAAGGGCCCGAAACCGAGTATGCACTCCGCGCCATTCCCTTAGGTGGGTTTGTCGGCTTTCCTGATGATGATCCCGACAGCACCATTCCGCCGACTGATCCTGACCTGCTGAAGAACCGCCCGGTGTGGGATCGGGCCATTGTGATTAGCGCTGGGGTGATCGCCAACCTGATCTTTGCCTACTTTATTTTTGTCGGACAGTTTGCCACTGTCGGTGTGCCCCAAGGCTTTAACTTTCAACCGGGTGTGGTGATCCCCCAGGTGATGACCAGCGATTCTCCCGCAGGTCAGGCCGGTATCAAGGCAGGGGATATCGTAACGGGCGTGAACGGGGAGGCCTTAGGCAATGGCGAAGACGCTGAGCAAGTATTGATGGAAGCGATCAGCACTAGCCCGAATCAGTCTCTTGTGCTGAACATTCAGCGGGGTGACACTGCACTAGACGTGCCCGTGATTCCTCGCCCCGACACCGATGGACGAGCCAAAATTGGCGTCGTGCTTAGCCCCAACGGCACCGTCGATTTTCGTCGTCCTAATAACCCGGTCGAAGTCTTTACAATGGCTGCACGCCAGTTCCAAGACATGTTTGTACGAACTGCCCAAGGCTTTTACACCTTGATTACGGACTTTGGGTCAGTGTCTAACCAAGTAGCTGGCCCGGTGAAGATCGTGGAGCAGGGTGCAAACCTCGCCGCTAGCGACTGGATCAACCTCTTCCCGTTTACGGCCATCATTAGCATCAACCTGGCAATTATTAACATCTTGCCCTTGCCTGCGCTGGATGGCGGTCAACTGGCCTTCTTGCTAGCAGAAGCAGTGCGTGGCAAGCCGCTGCCCTCTCGCTTTCAGGAAGGTGTGATGCAGACGGGGCTGTTTCTGTTGCTGGGCCTTGGGGTGTTTTTGATCGTCCGTGACACCACTCAATTGGATGCAATCCAGAATTTGTTTCAGTAGACGTTCAGCAGAGGTGAGGGATGCCCCGCAAACGCGCGAGCAAAAAACAGCGTGCCTTAGAAATTTTGGTGCGGCTCAAGCAGGAGTATCCCGATGCCGTCTGCTCACTGAATTATGAAACGCCAGTGCAGTTGATGGTTGCTACGATTCTCTCGGCGCAATGCACTGATGAGCGGGTCAATCTGGTCACGCCTGAGCTGTTTCGACGCTTTCCTGATGCGGCGGCGATCGCCCAAGCAGATATCGCTGAGATTGAAGCCCTGGTGAAATCCACGGGCTTTTTTCGCAATAAGTCCAAGAATATTCAGGGTGCTTGCCGCCGCATTATGGCGGAATTTGGTGGCGAGGTGCCGCCGCGGATGGAAGACTTGCTGACGTTGCCAGGGGTAGCCCGCAAGACGGCGAATGTGGTGCTTGCTCATGCCTTTGGCATTAATGCGGGGGTCACAGTCGATACCCACGTGAAGCGGCTGACCAATCGTTTAGGGTTAACCCAGGAATCTGACCCCATTAAAATCGAGCGGGATTTGATGAAGCTGCTGCCCCAGCCGGATTGGGAGAACTGGTCGATTCGGTTGATTTATCACGGGCGCGCGGTGTGCAATGCCCGCAAACCAGCGTGCGATCGCTGCATGTTGGCGGATCTCTGTCCGTCTTTTGTGTCTATACCGGAGGCGATCGCCCCTATTGCCGACACATCGTCCGGTGCGATCGCGCCTAGCATGTCTGTATCTACACCAGTGAGTCGCAAAACGAAAGCACAATCGCGACCCAAGGCAGAAAAATCACAAAAATCCTAGATGCGGTAAATGCAAAGCCCATTTGCGGCTGCCATGATTACGGCTTCACGAACGTACGGACAAACGAATGGCACACGATTGCAGTGGTTGGCTTAGAAACGGCCCAGAGATTCTTGTTTGCCTGGTTGGATTTTGCCACTCGTGAAGAAGACGAACCCTACCAGCCTTGGCTATTCTGCTCATTCGGGTCATAACCGTGCTCCCCGCAAAGCCAGCAGAGCGGTTTTAGAAATTTGCCGAACTGCGGTTTCATAATAAAGACAGAGCAACTCAGAGAGGTGTGCACATGGCTCCCGCCGTCTTGATTGAAAATCTGAAAAAGCGCTACGGCCCTGTAGAAGCGGTCAAAGATGTTTCGCTGCAAATTGAGCCAGGAGAAATTTTTGGACTGCTCGGCCCCAATGGCGCCGGTAAAACAACGACCCTGCGCTGCCTCTGCACCCTCTCCACACCCGATGCAGGTCGGCTTGAAGTATCGGGTATTTCGGTGCTGGATCAGCCTCGCCAAGTGCGGCAAGCGTTAGGCTATGTCGCTCAAGAAGTTGCTTTGGATAAGGTATTAACTGGGCGCGAGCTGCTGCAACTGCAGACGGCATTGTATCACTTGCCTCGCGACTATGCTAAAGCCCGGATCACCCAAATCATTGAGCTATTAGGGTTGTCAGAGTGGGCCGATCGCCGGTCTGGCACTTACTCAGGCGGCATTCGCAAACGGCTAGATTTGGCCTTGGGCCTGCTGCACCAGCCAGATTTGCTGGTGCTAGATGAGCCGACAGTAGGGCTCGATATTGAAAGTCGCTCGGCGATCTGGCAGTTTTTGCGCCAGCTGAAAGCAGAAGGCACAACGGTGTTGCTCACCAGCCACTATTTAGAAGAAGTTGATGCTCTAGCCGATCGAGTAGCGATTATTGATCAGGGGCGGGTGATCGCCGCTGGCGCGCCGTCTGATTTGAAGGATAAGGTGGGGGGCGATCGCATCACCCTACGCCTCCGGGAATTCACCGCTCCCGAAGAAGCCGAGCAGGCGAAGACCATGCTGCAGGCTCTGCCCTTTGTGCAAGACATCATCATCAACGAGGTGCAGGGCAATTCGTTGAACTTGGTGGTAGACACCCAGAGCGACGCCCTGCTGACGATTCAACAACAGCTCAAAGAGTCAGGGTTGCCGCTGTTTGGGGTGTCGCAGTCGCGCCCTAGCTTGGATGATGTATACCTCGCCGCAACCGGCATCACCCTGCTAGATGCCGACATTGCCGCTGCAGCCTCCCGCGATCCCAAAAAAGAGAAAAAGCAGGCGATGAAAGGCAGCTAGTTCTGGCGCGTTAATGTCGGTCGGTGAAAGTTGGGGAGCAGAGTATGGATTGGGATGCAGTTTTAGCATTTGCTGAAACCACCACACATCAAGTGGGGCAGCAATTGATGAAAGACTTTGGGCAGGTGCAGGCCGATGAAAAAGCGGATGGCAGCCTAGTCACCCGAGCCGACCGCTGGGCCGATGAGGCACTCAGAGGGGCGATCGCCCAGCAGTTTCCCGATCACGGCGTGCTCAGCGAAGAAGTCGAGCATATCTTTCCTGCCGCAGACTGGTGCTGGATTATTGACCCCGTCGATGGCACCACCAACTTTACTCGGGGCCTTCCGCTCTGGGGAATTTCTCTGGGGCTGCTCTATCAGGGAACCCCGGTATTTGGCTATGTAGCGCTCCCGCCTTTGGGTACCGCGTTTCACGGCTACTGGCCGGGCGAGTCGGGGTTAACCATGCCGACCGGTGCGTTTAGAGACAGAACACCGATTTTCAGCAGCAGCGCCGACCCAGGCGGCAATCAGTTCTTGAATTTATGCGCCCGCAGTCTGGCGGTGTTGCAGCAGCCGGTGCCCTGCAAGGTGCGAATACTGGGGGTCGCCACCTATAATCTGCTGACCGTCGCGCAGGGGTCGGCGATCGCCAGCATCGAAGCCACACCCAAAATCTGGGATATTGCGGCGGTGTGGGTTATTATCCAAGCGGCGGGAGCCATCTGGACCCCGTTAGAAGCGCAGCCCCTATTTCCGCTGGAACCCGGTGTGAACTATAGCCAGCGCCCCTACCCCACCCTGGTCACCAGCCGCGCTCCGCTAGTTTCTACGTTTCTGCCCTTAGCAAGCATGGTGGGATCTAGCCCATCGCGCTAAGCATGGGACAAGATTTTGATGATCAGTCGTCGATTAAGATGGGGCGATCGCCCCTCTATCCCTCACGTATTCCTGCAACTCAGCATTGAGCATCTGACCCCTACTGGAGAACACTATGGCAACCGTTGAACTGTATACCTGGAGCACTTGCCCCTTTTGCCAGCGGGCCAAACGCCTGCTCGACCAAAAGGGCGTCACCTACACCGAGCACGTCATTGACGGAGATGAAGCCGCGAGAGACGCCATGGTGGCGCGAGGCACCGGAGGCCAGCGCAGCATGCCGCAAATTTTCATCAACGAGCAACACATTGGCGGCAGTGACGCCCTAGCGCAGCTCGACCGCCAAGGCAAGCTCGATGCACTGCTGCAATAGAACCGGGCATCGCCCTACCACTTCACCCAAAAGAACAGCAACGAGTCTTCCCTATTCTTTCCTTTAATACCCGTTATCAGAACCCTGGAAAGGAAATCGAAACAGCCCATGAAACTCCATGCAGACATAAGTCAGCGCGTTGTTATATCTAGCAACGAACTGGATTGGATGGATTCTCCCATGCCAGGCGTACAGCGCCGAATGCTTGAGCGCAATGGTGATGAAGTCGCGCGAGCCACATCCATTGTGCGTTATGCACCCGGCAGTGCCTTCTCGGCCCACACGCACGGCGGTGGCGAAGAATTCTTTGTGCTATCGGGAACGTTCTCCGATGAGCAGGGGGATTATCCTAGCGGAACCTACGTTCGCAACCCAGTAGGGTCAACGCATCAGCCTCATAGCGATGGCGGCTGCACAATTCTAGTCAAACTGTGGCAAATGCAACCGGAAGATCAGCTGCGGGTTGTGCTCAACACGACGCAAACGCCCTGGGTGCCGGGTTTAGTGGCCGGGCTAGAGGTCATGCCGCTGCATGCCTACGGAACGGAGCAGGTAGCGCTAGTGAAGTGGGCGGCGGGCACCCAGTTTCAGCAGCACCGCCACTGGGGAGGGGAAGAGATTTTTGTGCTAACGGGCGTATTCGACGATGAGTTTGGGTCATACCCTGCCGGAACTTGGTTGCGCAATCCGGACGGGAGTCAACACACCCCATTTAGTCGCTCAGGGTGCACCATTCTAGTCAAAACTGGGCATCTGCATCTAGAGCAGTCATAGCGCTGCTGTCTGCACCGGACATACTGGATGGCATCTCCATCAAGGCTCACCTCCACCTTAGGGCAACGCCTCTAGAACACGAGGCCTAGTGGGAGTAGGTTTATACTGTTTTAGGAGAGATTTGGCGCAGAGTTTTGCTCTGATGCCATTACGCACTGGGCCTACACATTGTCGTTTTTATTGCACTCATGACTACCACCGTTTCAGATATCTCCGTGAATACCATCACGGGCGACACTAAACCCCTCAGCGACTATGCGGGCAAAGTTTTGTTGATCGTCAACGTGGCATCTTACTGTGGCTACACGCCTCAATACACCGGGCTAGAAAAACTGCATCAGCAGTATAAAGATAAAGGACTGAGTGTTCTGGGCTTTCCTTGCAACGATTTTGGAGCACAGGAACCAGGCACCAACGAAGAAATTTTAGACTTTTGCACCATTAATTATGGCGCTAGCTTTGAGCTGTTCGACAAAATTCACGCGAAAGGCGCAGAGCAGCATCCCCTATACGAGCGGTTAACCACAGGCAGCAGCCCCGCTGGCGAGGTGTCCTGGAACTTTGAGAAGTTCTTGATTAGCAAAGCGGGTGAGATGGTCGGGCGATTTCGCAGTGCCGTTGCACCCGATTCCCCCGAATTGATTTCGGCGATTGAGACAGAATTGGCAAAGTAGAACAGCAGCAGCTTGCCATGGGATCCGAAAAAAACTACCGCATGAATAGGACAAACCGTAGGTGATTTCACTTATGTAAATCCCATCACATTTTGGTCTCCTAAAAACCTGTTCACTAATTCAGTCATTCACATATTCATCGCTATTGCTGTAATCGTGCAACCGATAGGGTGACGAGTCAATCATTGGTGTGAGTCTCTGGCTATACAGGGGATTCACACCCATGAAGACTCAAGTCAGCGCATTAAGTGCGATCGCCCTAACTCTATAGCTCTAGAGAGTATTGGCCTAAACCAAGCTTCTCAAACGGATTAGCAGCATTACGCAATAGCAATGGGTTTTGGTGGCGGTTATTGGGTATGAAGCTAACCATTGGACAGGCATGAGCTTGGCCATCCAATAAGCCTAAGAGGCTGTTTTAAAAGTCAGATTTTTGGTAAGAAAGCTCACACGGGAATAGGCTGGCAGTACGAAAACGTCAGCCCCGTATGAGCCATGAGCAAAGCCTACACCAGCAATCTCACCCGTGACCAGTTCGACCTGATT
>JBGTOF010000021.1:0-1870 GCA_041742695.1 Elainellales cyanobacterium
GGTGGTCAATGCGATTGAGGGGCAGTCTGGCTCAATTGGGGCGAGCGTTGGTCTGAGTTCTGCCAGTGGCCTGTTTGGTTCGGTCAGCTATCAAGAGCGCAACCTAGGTGGCAACAACCAACGCCTCTCGGCTGAGGTGCAGGTTGGGCAGCGCGATCTGCTGTTTGATCTCAGCTTTTCTGATCCGTGGATTGCAGGGGATCCGTTCCGAACGTCGTACACGGTGAATGCCTTTGGTCGCCGCTCGATTCCACTGGTGTTTCAAGGCGGAGAAACGGAGGTATTTTTGCCAGAGGGCGATCGCCCTCGGTTACGACGGTTGGGTGGCGGCATCACCTTCAATCGCCCATTAGACAATGGCTGGCGGGCTGGCTTAGGGTTGCAATACCAAAACATTCGGGTACAAGACTTCGACGGTGGCGTAGCCCCGGTGGATGAGTTGGGCAATCAGCTGAGCTTTAGCGGCAGCGGGGTTGATGATCTGCTGTTGGTGCAGCTATCCGCATCGCAAGATCGTCGCAACGATCCGCTCGCCCCCACGAGCGGCACGTTTCTGCGGGTCAGCACTGAGCAGTCGGTGCCCATTGGTCAGGGCGGCATTTTTCTAAATCGCCTACGGGGAAGCTACAGCTTTTTTCTACCTACAGACTTTACCAGCTTTGATGAAGGGCCAGAAACGCTGGCGTTTAACCTTCAAGGGGGGGTCGTTTTAGGGGATCTGCCTCCCTACGAAGCCTTTACGCTGGGGGGGAGCGACTCAATTCGGGGCTATGACGCAGGGGATGTGGCGAGCGGTCGGGCCTTTGTGTTGGGCAGCGTGGAATATCGCTTTCCGCTGTTTGCGATTGTCGGCGGGGCGCTGTTTGTGGATGTGGGGTCTGACCTAGGCACCAGCGGTAGTGTCATTGGCGACCCAGCTGGCGCGCGTGGCAAACCTGGATTTGGCCTAGGCTATGGGGTTGGCGTCCGCGTGCGATCGCCCATTGGCCCCATCCGTATTGACTATGGGTTTAATGACCAGGGAGACAGCCGTATTCACTTCGGCATCGGGGAACGGTTCTAGCATCTATCGCCCATCTACTGCCCATTTATCGCCATGATCTCTCCTCCGAATTCTCAGCCGCACGCGGCGGCATCAGGGGCGCTGCTGCCGTCATCTGATGGTTCTAATCGCTCAGACAGCGCTGACCTATCAGAGCAGAGCGTCCAATGCACCTTGGCTCACAGCGTGGAGCAAACGGGGATTGGGCTGCATTCGGGGGTGAGCGTTATAGTCCGCATTCATCCGGCTGCACCCCATGCAGGGTACTGCTTTCGCCGAGTAGATTTGCCGAATGCTCCCTGCATTCCTGCGACGATTGAGGCCGTAGACCAAACCACGCTGTCAACAGAATTGCGGGCGGGTGAGGCCACTGTGCGCACGGTAGAACATGTGCTGGCGGCACTGCTAGGGGTAGGCATTGATAATGCGCTGATTGAGATTGACGGCCCAGAGCTGCCCTTGCTTGATGGTTCAGCGCTGCCCTGGGTTGACGCAATTCAACGTGCCGGAGTTGTGCCTCAAGCAGTCGCACGTTCCACGATCACGCTTCACGCTCCATTTTGGTATCAGAAGGGCGATGCGTTTGTGGCCGCGCTACCCGCCCCCGAGCTGCGATTTTCGTACGGAATCGACTTTGCCGAACAGGCCATCGGTAATCAGTGGCATAGTTGGTCACCTCAGCAGGATCCCTTTGCTACGGCGATCGCCCCCGCGCGCACCTTTGCGTTGGCACGCCAAATTGACCACCTCCGCACGTTGGGGTTGATTAAAGGCGGTACTCTAGAGAATGCTCTGGTTTGCGATGGCGATCAGTGGGTCAATCCACCG
>JBGTOF010000041.1:0-5304 GCA_041742695.1 Elainellales cyanobacterium
AGTGGTATCGGCGGTTGAACGTCGATTATGAACGCTTGCCTGAGAGTGCAGAGGCGATGATCCATATCGCGATGATTCGGTTAATGCTTAGGCGGTTGGCCTAAATTGATACTGCACCCCACCTTTTAAAACAGCCTCTAAGCACCTCAGCCATTTCCTTGAGTCTAGCGCGCCTCGACCTGACCCAAATCTTCTGCGACGTTGACGACTTCTACCGCAAGTTTGAGCAGCATTGTGAACGAGCTATACCCGCGTTGCCGTGCGATGGTCAGCCTAACGGCTATCAGTCCCGATGAAGCATCTGCGAAGTGATGACCATCGTTGTTGTCTTCCATTCGTACAGCCCCTAAATGGAGTTTCAATGAGTAGATCGGAAACAAAGAAAAAGCTGAAAGATTCTATTGAAAATGGATTAGTTGTCGAAATACATAGGGCAGAACAAGCGTATTTTTTGTTGAAAGCAATTGGCAATCACGTTTCTGCAATAGATGCCTTAGAAAACGGCAAATTTATTGGATTCTTTTATACAATTCAAATGGCTTTACAGACTGAGGCTATTTTAGCTATGTCTAGATTGTACGATAAAGCCAATCAAAGATTCCCAACTCGATGCATTTATCAATTACTACATATGGTTGAGAGTGAAAGTAGCAATCTGCCACTGATATATAAGAGAGATTTTAGAGAGCTAGAAATTCAGCTACAAAGCCTCAATATTAGGGAAAAAACTACTCGCTTGCTTTATACAGATCAAAAAAAGTTCGCTGAAGAACTATCTGAGCATTTCAAAAATAGGCTCAAAAAGCGAAGCGTTTTACAAACACTTGAAAAATTGAAAACCATTAGAGATAAGCGGTTTTCACACAATGAAAAGGTTTTCAGGCTGAAAGCTCCCTCTTATAACAAGCTAGAAAAATTACTTGACAATGCGAAAGAAATTGTTGGAGCAATTGGTTGGTTGTATCTTGACACTGCTTACACAAATAATGGGAAGTATTTTCTCTCCTCTGACACAGAGTTACATTGTATGGCTATGGATTCTTTAATTGAAAAACTGACTTCGCTGCATGAGTTATAACAGTGCGATCGCTCTTCAAATCTCTTCAAATCCCCTTCAGAGAAGCGTTTCATAATAGGGGGGAGCGATTAGAGCATCCCACACTCTATCCTTACAGCGAGCCATTCACGAAGCTTCAGGTCATTGTAGGGTGGGCAGCGCCCACCGCTTAATCTCACTCACCGACATCCAACCCTCTCCCCGAAAACTCAACATCTCCACATCCCCAAAAGGTATATTGGCTTGACGGTAGCCATGGCATGGCGTAAACGTTCGACAGCCTCTGGCTCAGGGATAGTAAGCAATGCTCTGGTTGAGGCAGTGCTTGAGAGCAGCTAGATCAAAATATTTGCCAATTTGTGTTATTTAACTTTGCTCTCTGATTTAGTACATTATTAGAGCTACTAGAGAAACACAACCCACTAGACATAGTTTATGCAATGCGTTTATCTGTTACAGGAAATTGAGCTTTATGGAAGCTCTCCTACTGGTTATTACAAAATTGGTAAAACTTCAAAAGATGCAGAGAGCCGTAAACGTCAATATCAAGCAGGAAATGCTCGTCGCGTTGTTACTCTTTACAACATTCAAGTTGCCAATGCTCAAATGATTGAAACTGAATTGCACAGACAGCTAGAAGACTGTCGAGTCAAAGAGGGTGGAGGTGATGAGTGGTTTGACTTCAGAGAGATAGATATTAATTGGGTCATTAGTCGTATGAATGAGTACGGTGAAACTCAAGTTCATTTCATACCCACCTATGCTGATGACACCTCTTATAGCTCATATTCTTTCAATGATGATGATTGGCCTGACAACTTTTCTAACGTGGGAATATGGATCTTAATATGCTTGGGATTGCTGTTTGGAGGAGGGGTGATGAGTCAGTCATCACAAGCTACATCGGCACGAATAGATGTTCCTATCTTGACAGGTTACGAAGGGGCAAATTTGCGCTCAGCCCCTAAAAATGGAGATGAATTCATCATCGGTCAGGTTAGAAGTGGAGAGCAAGCTATAGCCTATGAAATTAGTCGTGACGGTCAATGGCGACGAGTCAAATTGCCAGATGGAAGAGCGGGTTGGGTAGCCAACAACTTTGTTAAATAAATTTAAGCAGTTCAGTGCGATCGCCGCTCTCGTAAGATGCGTTAGCGCAATGTAACGCATCACCTGAAACTCACTCATCCCCAACATCAACAGGCGAAATCATTATTCCTTACAATCCCCAATCAACTGGCTAAACTCCTTCTGCCATATCCCGATAAATGATGAGTCACTTGAGCATCAGAAACCCGGTTTTTTGAAAAAACCGGGTTTCTCTTATAGGGCGGCTCACACTGCAACTAATCAATCTCTAGAGCGAACGGCAATGGGGTAGCAAAACTAGGCTTTAGCCGCGGTTTTCATGCCTTAGCAGAGAAGCCCGGTTTCTTAAAGAAACCGGGCTTCTGGACCCTCGCTTTTCGGGATTCTCACTCGTCAAACATGAGGTGCTGGAGCGTAGCGGGGTTGGGTGCATCCGACGCAGCGACAAACGCTCGATAGGTGTCTGCGGTGTCTACCTCCTGGCGGATCGCCTCCAGCTTTGGCAGCGTCCCTTGCCGCAGGTCAACGTACTCTCGATAGCTCGAAAACTCCCAGTCTTCAGGGCGTTCCACAAATCCCGCCTTTACCGGGTTCAGGTGAATGTAGCGGGTAAGGTGCAGCAGATAGCGATCGCTATCCACCTCAATGGCGCAAAACCGCCCCTGAAATAAGGAACCACACCGTTTATAACGGCGATTGATGGCCTTGGTATAGGACAGGGAGAAGGCTTGCATCTGCTGGGAAAGGTGGGGCGATCGCAGACAGACCAAAAAATGGTAATGGTTTGGCATCAGGCAGTAAGCCAGCACATCAAGCGTATCCTCGACCAAGTAGTGCCGAAACTGCCGCAAAAAATACAAATAGTTTTCTCGCTCAAAGAAAATAGCCTGGCGATTGTTGCCACGGTTATAAAGGTGGTAGTAGTGTCCTGGCGCAAAGTTGACCTGACGATGGGGCATCTCTCACCTCCTCCACAGCCTTCAGGTCTAGAGTTCCCTATTAGAAGCCCGGTTTCTTAAAGAAACCGGGCTTCTGGCCACCCCTACCCTGAGCAGCCCTGCTAGACCGCAAGAAACGGGTGGTGTTTCTCTCGCATCAAGGGTACCGTGAGAGCATATTAACCCCCGTTGGCTCTGTGAACCGATGCGTACCAGTCTCTCCACCAGTGAAGACTATCACCGAATTGCTCGGGCGATCGCCTTCATGCGACAACACCATCTCAGCCAGCCTGATTTGTCCACCATTGCTCACCATATCGGCCTGAGCGAATCTCACTTTCAGCGGCTCTTTACCCAGTGGGCGGGCATTAGCCCCAAGCGGTTTCTGCAATACCTTACGGTAGAGTACGCCAAGTCCAAAATTAACCAAACCAAAACCCTGCTGGATCTAACCCTGGATGTCGGCCTCTCCAGTCCGGGGCGGCTCCACGATCTGTTTGTCAATTTAGAGGCCGTCTCGCCGGGCGAGTTCAAACTCGGCGGCGCTGGGCTGCACATTGCCTACGGCATTCACGCCACGCCATTTGGCAATGCCTTAATTGCCACCACCATTCGGGGAATTTGTACCCTGCACTTTTTGGATGAGGCACTGCTGGCTCCCGCCAAGCAAACTGCCGTCGACATCCTGAGACAATCCTGGGCGCGGGCTGAGCTGATCTACGACCCTGCGACGACGCAGCCCCTCTACGACGCCATCTTTGCAGGCACGCCATTTCGAGACAAAAAGCCACTCACCCTGCTAGTCAAAGGCACCAACTTTCAAATTCAGGTATGGCGCGCGCTGTTGCAGATTCCGTTTGGCGGCATCACCACCTATCAAACCATGGCCGACCTGATTGGTCGCCCCACGGCTGCCAGAGCCGTAGGCAACGCGATTGGCGACAACCCGATTAGTTACTTAATTCCCTGCCATCGGGTGATTCGAGAATCGGGCGAGCTGGGCGGCTATCGCTGGGGCTTAGAGCGCAAAACAGCCATGCTCGGCTGGGAAGCAGCCAGCTTTGAACGCAGGCCAGATGCAAAGCACTTCGATCGGGAGAGTCTTGACGCAGGGTAAGCCCTGCGTCAACGGGCCAGTGCTGCACGGGGATTGCGCCCCAAGTCTCAGCAGCTGTACCCCTTGATGTTGCAGCAAATAGCAGGGGATTCATACCAACAAACCCTTAAACCAGCGCGTTCAAAGCGATAGGGAACGCTTACGGCGTCTCGAGCAAGATGTCCCCTGACAGGTTGCTGACGGCACGCTGCAACGACACGAGCGAGCGGTTATAGCCCAGAATTGCATTGACCTGATTCACTTCAGACCGGGTGAGCTCGGTTTGAGCGCGCAACACATCGGTTTGGGTGCCAACCCCAGCCTGAAAGCGCAGCCGTGCTAGCCGCAGCGCTTCTCGCGCTTGGTCTACCCCAAGGCGCGTGGTCACAATGTTGTCGCGGTTGGCTTCGAGCGATAGAAAGGCTTGTTCAATCTGGAAGCGCACGGTATCGCGAGTGTTGGCAAAATCGGTCTCGGCAATCTCGATGTTGATCTCTTCTTGACGGGCACGAGCACGGCTGGCTCCGCCATCAAACAAGTTGAGGTTGACTTGAGCCCCAAATTGATAGTCGTCTCGAAAGCCGGTGTCGTCTCGGTCAAGCCGATTGTTGACGCTGTATTGAGCAAACAGCCCCACCTGTGGCCCAAGGTTGGCGATCGCCGCCCGTCGTCGCTGTTCAGAAATTTCGCGCTGCACCAACTGCTGCTCTAGCTCAGCCCGGTTGCTATAGGCCAGCACAATGCTTTCCTCCAGCGTGAGTGGCCAGTCTTGGGCGACATCAATGGGGTCTGCGGCCGTAATCGATGCGGTTTGGGAAATGCCCAAGCGCTGCGCCAACTGACGGCGAGAAATTTGCTGGTTGCTAATCGCCTGGGTCAGCTCTTGGCTAGAGTTAGCCACATCAACTTCTGCCTGCAACACATCAAACCGTGTGCCCACTCCGGCGCGCTCTAGCGCTTGGGCATCGCGCAAGCTTTGTTCGGCCTGGGTCAGCGCATCTCGGCCAATGCGCACCTGCTCGTCGGCCTGTTGCAAGTCGTAGTAGTCTGTGCTGACATCGAGCCGCAGTTGCTCCGTGAGCGATTCTACCTGCAGCTCTTGCAATTGCACCTGCCCTTCAGCC
>JBGTOF010000057.1:0-6388 GCA_041742695.1 Elainellales cyanobacterium
CCACTCTCCCGATCTCGACAGTCTGCTGCGCCCCCATCGGGCAGAGGCTATCCGCCAGCGCTGGCAGATGATCTTGCCGGAGCTAAATGTGTTTTTTGATCATCTCGGGCGATCGCCCCAGCCCATTCCTGAATGGACGCCGTGGCGATTGGCGGCGTGGCGAGCAGAGGGGGCGATCGCCAAGCTCCGCAAAAAGCTCAAGCGATAAGCCGTTCGCGACCGCATTCCAGCACTAGCTGACGACAAAATCAAACGCAGCCTGTTGGCCTTGATCTACCGCCTCCATTATCATCAGCAACTCGGGTTGAAACAGGCCGTCTCGTTGGTTTTGCGGCTCATTGGGAAAGTAGAGCTGTGTGGTGAGGGGCGATCGCTCTGAGGTTTGCACCCTCACATGCAGGTGGGGCGTGCGTCCCGGATAGGAGCCCGGAACAATGGTTTCTAACCGATAGCGCCCGGCCTCGTCGGTATATTGGTGTCCGCGCAGCCGAAAGCCGGTATTGTCGTAGGCGCCATCCCCATCGGCCTGCCAAAAGTCGAGCCAGGCTCCGGCCACGGGCGTACAGTCTTGCCGCAGCACTGTCCCGGTGAGAATCAGCGGTGTGCCTGTAACACCGGGCTCTCGCAGCGATGTTCGCTCTGGCGTATTGGGGGTGTAGAACGGCCCTGCGGTTTGCGGCGGGGTGGGCGTATCGCCACAGGCGGGGGTCAGCGGTGGCGGCGGCACCTGCGAGACATCATCCGCGGTTTCCGCAGTGGGTGCAGAACGGCTGCAGGCGGCGATCGCCCCCGATGCTAGCGATGCCCCAACCGACAACGCCCCATAGCGCAGCCCAGCTTTGAGAACATACCGGCGCGATCGCCCTTGATTCATTCGGTCAACCATAGATCTTATTGCTCAGGCTTGGGGCAGATCGCAAACGCGACTCAATAACTAGTCCTAGTCTATCGACTGCTTAAAAACCAAGTCGTCGTCGATCAGGTTTCGCAACCGAATTAAGTGTAAAGGTTTTGGAAAATCGATTTTTTTTGGTAGTAAGGATATAGTCCTACGTCTGGAGCTGCCCCGATGACCGACCCCGTTTCATGGACCGCTAGCGCGATCGCCACGATTGCCTTTCAAAAATTCATCGAATCTGGTGCAGGTGAGCTGGGCAAGAAATATACGGTGGAGGCGATCGCCAAAATGGAAAGCCTGCTCAAGCGCATCTGGACAAAGCTGCGGGGCAAGCCTCGGATTGAGGAAGTCAAAGGCTCGATCGAGAAAACCCACAACATCACGCCAGAGCAGATTAACCAGATCGCAGCCTATTTGCAGGTAGCGATGGATGAGGATTCCCAATTTGCTGCGGAGATCCAGGCGTTGGCGCAGGAAATTAATGCCGGAAAGCTGCAAGATAACAGCACCATGGTGCAAAACGTGACCGGGGACAACAACATGAATGTCCAGGCCAAAGCAGAGCAAGGGGGAAAGCAGTGGATTGCTGAAAAGCAGTACTTTGGTGCCTCTGAGGCAGAGTAAGTTCATCCAGATCCCCGGCTTTTTGCAAAAAGCCGGGAATCTCAATCGGCTGATTTGTTGTAACTGACCCTGCAAGCTGCCCCTATGGACGTTAACGCACAGGCAAAGGACGGTGGGAACCAATGGATCGGCCAGAACCAGCATTTCCATAACTATCCCCCCACTCCCAAAGAGATTGTTGGCATCCCCAGCAACCTCCCCTATAGCGGCGTCACCCAGTTTGTCGGGCGTGAGGTTGATCTGGAGCAGTTGCATCAACAGGTGCAGGGGGAGACGGCGGTAGCCATTTCTGCCATTGCGGGCATGGGTGGCATTGGCAAGACGGAACTCGCCCTGCAATATGCCTTCCGGCATCTAGAGGCGGAGACGTATCCCGGCGGGGTTTGTTGGCTGCGGGCGCGGCAGGATGTGGGGTTGCAAATCGTCTCCTTTGCCAGAGCCAACTTTGGGTGGGCGATGCCTGATGGGCTGGAACTAGCGGAACAGGTGAGGTTTTGCTGGCAGCGGTGGCCTGCGGAACCGACCTTGCTGGTGTTGGATGATGTGCAGGCCTATGAGGATGTTCAGCCGTTTTTGCCGCCGCCCCGGTCGCAGTTCAAACTCCTGCTGACGTCTCGATCGCGCTTTGGCAGTCCGGTCAAAACCTACGACATTCAACTGCTGAGTGAGGCGGCATCGCTGGAGCTGTTGCGGTCATTAGTCACCGATGGCCGGATTGACCAGGAGCTAACCCAAGCGCAGCAAATCTGCGAGTGGCTGGGCTATTTGCCCTTGGGGTTGGAGTTAGTGGGGCGGTATTTGGCGGAAGATCGCGATGTGACGCTGTCCGTGCTGTGGGCGCGATTGCAGAAAAAACGACTGGAGGCGCAAGCGCTGGGGGAACCTTACCCCGGCATGACTGCATCGCTAAGCGTGGCGGCAGCGTTTGAGCTGAGCTGGGAGAAGCTGGATGAGGACGCCCAACGGGTGGCAAAGCTGCTGAGTCTCTTTGCGCTGGCGGAGATTCCGTGGGGGCTGGTGCAGCAGTGTTTGCCAGAGTGGGATGAGGAAGCCCTGGCAACCGTGCGCACCAAGCAGCTCGTGAACCTACATTTGCTGACCCGGACGGATGCCGGACTGTATCAACTGCATCAACTGCTGCGAGAGTTTTTTGCGGCCAAGCTTGCCAATGAGGAACGGCAGACGCTGAAAACGGCAGTGGCGACGACGATGATTGCCGTAGCGAAAAAAATTCCACAAACGCCGACGCTGGAACAGATTCAGGCAGTGGAGGCTGCGATACCGCACATGAAGGAAGTCGCTACCGACTTGATGGTGCAACTACAAAGTCAGGGGAAGCTATGTCTTCCTAATGAAGATGATCTGAGGTGGGTGTTTACCGGAATTAGTTTCTTTTATTACGGTCAGGGACTCTATGCAGAAGCGGAGCCTTGGTTCAAGGATTGTTTAGCTGTAATGCGATCGCTCTTAGGCGAGCAGCATCCTCATGTGGCCGCCGACCTCGAAAATTTGGCAGCACTCTATCATGCACAGGGACGCTATGAGTTAGCCGAACCGCTCTATCAACAAGCCTTACAACTGTTGCGATCGCTCCTAGGCGAGCAGCATCCCCATGTAGCCACTAGCCTCAACAATTTAGCAGGACTCTATCGAGCACGGGGGCGCTACGAGTTAGCCGAACCGCTCTTTCACCAAGCCTTGCAACTGTTGCGCTCGCTGTTAGGTGAGCAGCATCCCCATGTAGCCGCCAGCCTCAACAATTTGGCATTACTCTATCATGCACAGGGACGCTACGAGTTAGCCGAACCGCTTTATCACCAAGCCTTACGGCTGTGGCAATCGATCTTAGGCGGGCAGCATCCCTATGTGGCAACCAGCCTTAATAATTTAGCAGCACTCTATAAGTCACAGAGCCGCTACGAGTTAGCCGAACCGCTCTATCAACGAGCTTTGCAACTGAGGCAATTGCTCTTGGGCGAGCAGCATCCCGATGTGGCCAACAGCCTCAACAATCTGGCCATGCTATATGCCAATCAAGGGCGATTGACCGAGGCAGAGCCCTTGTTGGTGCAAGCACTAGAAATGTGTCAGCAATTCTTGGGCAACCAGCATCCAGATACACTCGGAACGCAACTGAGTTTGGAAAATGTACGGCAAATAATGAGCCAGTCAACTTAGAAAGCAGCGCAATTGTTGTTAAGAGGGCTGCGATCATTGTTCCAAAAGGTGCAATTCTACTTCTGGTGAAGCCACTGCGATCGTATTTGAGAGCGATCGTACTTGATGTAAGAGCGATCATAATTCTTTTGAAACTTATGCTCGATTTTGTAGAAACGTCGCAAAGGCAGCAATTTCCTTTTGCACTTGGGTAAAAGTTGGTGCGATCACATCAATGAACGGTTCAATTCGTTCTGCATCAAATTGAAATGTATAGGTGTGACGAACAATATGACGAAAGCAGCGATAGTCATTCAGGCGATCGCGACTTAGTTCAGAAATCACCGCTGGACGGATTTGAGGAATCTCTAATGCCATTTGTGCTAACAGCGTTTGATGCCAATTTGTGCCTTCGGGGCGGGCACCATCCACATGAATCGCAATCAATTCAAATAGATGTTCCAAACCGTTATAGAAGCTGTGCAAATTGAGCGCAACACTATCGAGATAAAAACTATCCGAAGATTGTTGAAATCGTTGCCATGCAGACTGCACCCGCTCAACCATCAGTGCCAACTCATCCGATTCGTTGACGAGACGGTGCGCCAGTTCTGGCAATCCATTGCTCAAATTTCGATCCCCATTTCATCGATCGCCCGGCGCACCGAATCTCGACAAGAAGCAGACTCCGGATCGACTAAATCGACTCTAAATTCTGGGTGTAATTCGTTCAGCAACCCAACCGCTTTGTAGAAACAACGAGCCGGAATTCCCCAGACCGCTAAATCAATATCTGACCAATCTGTAAAGGTCGTGGCTTGCACTAAAGATCCAAAAACGATGACCCGACTTGCCCCAAACTGTTCTCGCAACACCGTTGCCAAGTGAGGAACCAACTCCCACGCTGCCCGAAAGCGCTCTGTTCCTGCTTCCCCTTGCCAACGCTGAACTGGGCAATACTGCTTTTGTTGATCGGGTGTTAGCTCCAGAGCTGTCCTAGACATTCCGTTCATCTCCAACGTCCAGCAACACCATCGAGCGCTAGCGAGTTTCTTAGATTGTACTGTGTTCAGTTTCAGACGCGATCGCCCCCTTACACAACCTTGAGTAACGGGGTAGAGCGATTCTCTGCGCAACGGCAAAGGCGATCGCACTTTTTCAAGTAACGTTGAGTCAAAGGATAGGGCGGGCGTTGCTCAACGTAAAGATGATTCGCCCCCCCCGGCCCCCAATTTTGGGGGGAGATAGAGTCTCAAAGTCCCCCAATTTTGGGGGATTTAGGGGGCCATACAGGTCTAAAGATTTTGCCGATTCATCCCTCGCTTCAGCGACGCCGGATACGGCGATAGGGCAGTGGGGGATGGGATAATTGAGACAGACGGGAAAGTTGCTTATGACCATTAGGGCACAGGTACAGGAAAAGCGAGAAGCAATTTTGGCAACAGCCGCGAAATATGGTGCTTACAACGTTCGCATCTTTGGCTCGGTGGCACGGGGCGAAGCTGACTCAGACAGCGACGTAGATTTTCTGGTGGAAATGGAAGCGGAACGCAGCTTATTTGACTTGGGTGGTTTGCTGATGGAGTTACAAACTCTCCTAGATTGTCCAGTAGATGTGGTGACTGAAAAAGGACTGCGACCCAGAATCCGCGAACAAGTTCTGAACGAAGCGCTGACCCTATGGGATGTGCTATATCACAAAATGTAGAGAGAAACACTTGTTTTCTCTAGCGAGTTGGTTTATTCTTTGCGATACCGGAATTTGATTCCGGTGACAACTTACACGCGCGCTCGGGGTTTTGGGCGCTGATTAGGAGTGCGCCAACACTCACTAACCAGCTGACCTGACTCCTGACCGAGGCAGGAGCCAGGCTTTGATGATTATCAAGCGCCTCGCTAATGCTGACAAGTGGTTGGGTCAACCACGTCCCCGGGCCCGTTTCTTCGATACATCTCATTAGCGAGGCAAAACCCATGAGTTCTGAGATTAAGGCGCTGGTGCGATCGCACCAGGGCGACAGTAACACGCAGATTTGGATCATCGGCACGCGGGATCAGGTGATCCATTTGATGAACGAGCTGTATGTGAAAAAGGTGGCGACGGATCGCGCACAGTTTACGCCGATTATCCCCGCGCCGTTTATAGACGGGCAGTATATGACGGTGTTGGTGCGATCGCACCATTGACTTCTGGCTGCACCGTGGGTAAATCGGATGGGTTGGGGATGGGGTCTGGAGCACTCATAGAGGCAATGGCGTTGATCGCCAGGTTTAGTCGAATTCGGGTGCCCAAATGCTGGAGACTTCCATTTCCCAACCCGGTAAGAGATCTGGGGCGGTGAAGCGATCGCCATTCTGCAAAATCACGGGTTCGGCTTGAGCGTGGTAAACCTCAATGGTTTGGGTGCGATAGTCTACCAATGCGCCGACGGTGGTGCCCAAGTCAAGGAACTGCCGAATTTTGGCGCGGAGGTTGTCGAGGTCATCCGTCTTAGAGCGCACCTCAAAGATCAGATCGGGCACGAAGTTGGCATAGTCTTCGGTGGTGCGTTTTAGCCGTTCGGCTTTGACGAAGGAGGCATCGGGAGCGCGGACATCGCTATCGGCATTGGGGAGCTTAAAACCTGCACTGGAGGCGGTAACCCGCCCTAGCTTGCGAGGACTGACCCAGGCCCAGAGTTGGGCGATGATGGCGGCGGCGATGTCATC
>JBGTOF010000060.1:0-11664 GCA_041742695.1 Elainellales cyanobacterium
CAAGATCACCCAACTCAACCCGCGTTTTCTCAAGCTTGAGATTACTGAAAGCGCCATCATCGAAAACGCTCAGACGACTGCCATCCTGCTTCATTGCATTCAAGAGCGACAAATTCAGCTCTGTTTAGATGATTTTGGCACTGGCTATTCATCCTTAAGCTATCTCCATTTACTGCCCTTCAATATTCTCAAAATCGATCGCTCCTTTGTGCAGCGAATGCAGCACAACGTGGGCAACCCCGAACTGGTTCCTATCATTATTCAATTGGCGCATCGGCTGAACATGAGCGTGGTTGCAGAAGGAGTAGAGACAGTAGAACAACTTGTCCAGCTTAAGCAGTTGAACTGTGAGTTTTGTCAGGGGTATTTGTTTTCAAAGCCGATTGATGCGGCTGCAGCAGAGCATCTTATCAAAACATTTGATGGTAAATCTTTGGAGGATTATTTAAGCCGTCCTGATGCCACCTATTCCGTCTTGAATTCGAATTAAGACGCTAGATCAGAGCGCTAGATTTTGGTTTTCTCTTTCCTGTTTAAAGAGTTTGTAGGCACTAATTTTGCGCCAATTTATGAAATTTATTCCGTAATACTGATCCGCGAATTGATTTTTCGTTATTGGCATTAATGTGATTCATTTGTGTGATTAAAATGATTACCCGTTCCATCTTTAATTCAGTGAATAAACAGCATGATTACAACATCTTAATTGTGGATGACACGGTTGAGAACGTGCGGTTTTTGTCGCGGCTGCTGCGTGAGCATGGGTTTCAGGTGAGGCAGGCGTTAACAGGTGAAATGGCGATCGCTGCAACCCAAGCAGC
Source organism: Elainellales cyanobacterium (assembly GCA_041742695.1). Taxonomy (GTDB): domain Bacteria; phylum Cyanobacteriota; class Cyanobacteriia; order Elainellales; family Elainellaceae; genus Kaiparowitsia. The sequence goes on from JBGTOF010000060.1 coordinate 822, forward strand.
CTGCCCTGATCTGATTTTGCTCGACATCACCATGCCCGGAATGAATGGCTATGAGGTGTGCACAGCCATCAAGTCTAATCCGGCTACGGCTGCCGCTCCGATTATTTTTTTAAGTGCGTTAGACGATACTTCTGCCAAAGTTAAAGCCTTTGAGAATGGGGGAGTGGATTACATCACTAAACCCTTTCAGTTTGAGGAGATTTTGGCCCGTATTCAAACCCAATTGACGCTGCACACTCTTCAGCAGGAGCTCACACAAAAAAATGATGCGCTGCAAGCCACCCTCAGGGAACTCCAGGCGGCTCAGGCCGATCTGGTGCAGCGCGAAAAAATGGTGGGTTTGGCTCAGCTAGCGGCGGGTTTCTGTCATGAAATCAATAACCCTGTTAGCTTCATTGCAGGCAACCTAAGCCCGACTGAGGAATATTTGCAAGACTTACTAGAACTGGTAGCCCTCTATCAAGACAACTATCCTGATCCAGTACCCGCAATTCGTGAGGTCTTAGACGATCTGGATTTAGACTTTATGGCGACAGATGTAACTAAAATGCTGCGGTCGATGCGGGCAGGTGTGGAGCGTATTCGCACGGTGACGCTGGCGCTGCGAGTATTTTCGCGGCTAGACGAAGCCGATCTGAAAGCGGTAGATTTGCACCAAGGTCTAGAGAGCGTTCTAATGTTGTTGCAGCACCGTCTGGCGTTGCAGGAGTCAAATCCCGGAATCACAGTCCATCGTCAGTTCAGCAGCCTACCGGATGTGCTGTGCTATTCACGCGATATTAACCAAGTCTTTCTCAATATCCTTAGTAATGCGCTAGATGCTCTGCATCACTGTTTTAGCGATCGCTCATCTCGCCCACTTGCGGCCACTGCATTGGCTCAAACAACAGGGGCGATCGCCCCGCCGCCGATCGATATTCCCCCCGCTGTGGAGAAACCGGCAGGCTGGAGTCCCCAACTCTGGCTCACTACCGAGCTACTCACCGACGAGGAGCGGGCATGGGCCGTGATCCACATCCGCGATAATGGCTGCGGCATTCTCAAAACGCATCTCCCTCACATTTTCGAGCCGTTTTTTACCACGAAGCCTGTGGGTCAAGGGGCTGGGCTGGGGTTAGCCAACAGTTATCAAACTATTGTGGATAAGCACAATGGCCGACTAACCTGTGAGTCTCATTGGGGCGAGGGCACTACGATTACGCTGGCGCTGCCTGTGATGCGCACCGAAGCACTCTACTGTGCCTATCGACAGTGAGGGGGCGATCGCTGTTAGAGTAACGGTAGTTAAGATTACCGCTGACCTTGTGCAGCGGGCGCGATTAGTGTTATGACTCAGCAGCCTTCTTCAGCCCCCAATCCCATCGACGATACCCTCGACGGGTACGAAACGCCGAAGCCTCAGCCGACCAGTGGCCGCGTGCTGCCCGACCCTGACCGCAACCTTCCGGTGCCTCGGCAAAGCCACATTATTAGCACAGTGCTGTCTCCGGCAGTGCGGCTGTGGTTGCGCTCTCAAGTGTCGCAAATCGATCATCTAGAGCTGCTGATTGAGGGGGGCGATCGCCAACTGCTGACTGGGCTAGTGCCCCGCATTACTGTCTCTGGGCGCAATGTGGTGTATGAAGGGCTCTGCCTGAGCGAGGTGCGACTGATTGGGCGCGGCATCAAAGTTAATTTCGGACAGCTATTGCGGGGCAAACCGCTGCGTCTGGCCCGCAATATCACGGTGCAGGGCGATGTGCTGCTGACAGAAGATGACTTCAACGATTCGCTTCAGACACCCCTGCTCGCAACCGCACTCTCGGACTGCTTTGTAGAATTGTTGCGGGCAGGTGCTGCGCCCGAGCTAGTAGACCCTGCGAGCAAAAAGCCCATCATTCTCGATAATTTTCAGGCCCAGATTGATCCAGAACGGCTAACGCTAGTGGCTGACGTGATTTCTGTAACTCAGGGAACCGCGACGCCCTTTGCCATTCGCACTGGGCTGCGCGTATCGGGTGGGCAAGCGCTGCAGTTGGTCAATCCCGAATGGTTGCCCACGCCGACCGCCAAGCGGGGTCTATCGTTGGATGATCTAGATGGCTTCACTATTGATCTGGGTACAGATGTGGCTCTGCGAGAGATCGTGTTGGGCGATCGCACCCTCACCTGTCGCGGCACGCTCAACATCATTGCGGATGCAGCCGACTCGATCGAATCTGATCGCCATCCTATATAGCGATATCATCTGCTGGCGATCGCCAAATCAGGCTAATCTTGCGGTAGACGCTGGACAGAGGCGTCTTATGGTAGCGTTGCTTACAAATGAAGCGTTGTACTACATAACCGATGATTCAACCCTGGATGGTAATTGGAGGCATTGCCTTCGGTCTGGCGATCGCCATTGGAAGTTTAGTTAATCGTCGGGGGACTGAGTGGTTCCGGCGGTTGCAGCGCCCCAGCTGGCTCACCTTTGAATGGGCGATTCCCATCATTTGGACGACGGTGTTTACCTGCGGGGCGATTTCGGCCACGCTCGTGTGGGAAGAAGACCCCGGCAGTCGCGCAACTTGGCTGCGAATGGCGGGATATTTACTGCTAGAGCTTGTCACTCTGACCTATACCTCAGCTATGTTATGGCTGCGGCGCATCCGAGTGGGCTTTGTCATCGGCGCTGTGGGACTGGCGATTGCAATTGTGCTGGCGATCGCCGTGTTTCCAATTTCTCGCCCCGCCATGTATTTACTGATTCCTTATCTGCTGTGGAGCCCCATTGGCACTTATGTCACCTGGGAGATGATGCAGCTTAATCCATCCGAAGCGTAAATGTTTATCGATTTGCAGAGCACTCAAATGCTTGCTGGGGTACGCATTGCATGATCGGTTGGTACAAAAAAGTGGTCGTGGCCCACGGAATTGATAAAGCCAATGACCTTTAGCTTATTCATGACGGGGCCTTTTACTTCTGAAAAATAGAATTTAACATTTAATTCCTGTAGATCCTGAATGAGCCCCTCCAAAATTTCTAATGCACTCGCGTCGATGAGATTAATGGCACTGCACACTAACACAATGCATTGCACGTCTGGGCGATCTGCAATGCTCTAACTAATAAAATACTCAAGATACTTTGCATTGGCAAAATACAGGCTTTCATCCACTCGAATTGCCAATACATACGGACAGGTTGTAACCGGATGTTGCAGCACATTTCGAAACTGTTCTGAGTGCCCTAATCGTCCGACAATGGCAATATGGGGATGGCTGGTACGCCAGAGATGCAGCATTAATGCAATGGTGCCGCCTAGCAAAATTTCAGTTTAAACCCCTAGCGCTAGCACGCCTGTAAACGTAACTAACCAGGCGATCGCATCGATTTTATCATAGGCCCACATGCGCTTGAGCGTGGTCAGATCAATCAGTTTATAGACGGCGGTGATAATTACAGTGGCCAAGCAAGTTTGGGGCAAAAATAAAATAATGAGGTGAAAAGCATCACCATGACTGCAATTAATAGTCCGGTAATAATGGACGCTAACCCCATATTTGAACCGGCTGAGAAATTCACCACTGAGCGACTTAGCCCGCCATGGAATTCTCACCCCCAACAGATGCTTCACTTGACTCAATACAATAATCAGCGCGGCCCCACTAATAAATCCAGAAATGATAGAACGGCTGAGAAAGTTGACTAAAAACCCCAACCGAAATAGCCCCATTAATGGCTCAATGCTGCCCACCATCACCGCAAGCGTGATGGCCAACGTGATACATTGCGGCGTATTTGGAGCTGCTAATGGGGCGATCGCTGTTGCGACCATGAGGGAATCAACCGCGACAGGCCCCACAGCCAACACCCGACTGGTACCCATAGCGCATAGATAATCGGCGGTAGCACACTGGCATATAGCCCCATTTGGGGCGGCAGGCCCGCTAATAGGGCATAGCCCATGCTCTGGGGAATCAGTAAGCTAGCCACAATAATCCCAGCTGTAATATCGCCCATCAAATATCTAGGCGGATGATGCAGCAGCCAATCCCACCCGGGGATATATCGGCTTAATTGCTGTCGCATAGGCTCCTTCTCTATGCGTTAGTCAGCAATACATTGCCGCACCGTTCATTTGCGGGCACGGCCTCCATAATCTTTTTCGGATCAGGCAAATCTAGCCCATTCATAAATTCAATAAACTGATCTCGAGTACGCCCTACAAATCGAGGATTCCACTGCATTTCCTCACCAATCGTAGACATGGTGTGCCCCCGGTAATCATGTGCCGGGTACACCAGCGTCTCGTTCGGTAGCGTAAACAGGTGTTGCGTCACGGAATCATGCAATATCCCCGCATCACCACTCTGAAAATCAGTTCGCCCACAGCCCCGAATAAAGAGCGCATCCCCCGTTAGGACGCGATCGCCGTTGACCCAATAGGCCATGTGGCTATCTGTATGCCCTGGCGTGGCGATCGCCCGAATCTCAAGGTTGCCAACGTTCACGACTTCTCTATGCGAAATTAGGCGGCTGGCACAGGCCACCTGGGCATGCTGCGGCACAATTCCCTCACATCCGGTTAAGTCTCGCAGTTTCCCCGTCCCTGTGATGTGATCTGCATGAACATGGGTCTCCAAGCAGTATTTCAGCGTCAACCCCAACTCGTTCAACAGTTTGAAGTCTCGCTCTACCTGTTCAATCACCGGGTCAACCAGGGCCGCCTCCTTGGTAACGGGATCTGCGATTAGATAGGTATACGTCCATGTCTCTTGATCAAACAATTGACGAAACAGCATTGGAAACTCCTTTTTAATTCTTGTTAGTAGGCTCTTGGGCAATCCCCACATACCGCCGACGACCCCGCATAACCGTCCAATTGCCCAGAACGCTAAAGCCCCAAGTGCGATCGCCCTAATTCAACTATATTGCCGATTAACTATATAGTAAAAAAACAAGCCAAAAGGAAGGCGCGCTACAATGCAGCACGCCTCCCTCTCCTAACTTGCTATCCGGTTGATTGCCGGCTCTATGGCCATTAGAACAACCGCTGTTGTGAACCCTAGCGGTTGCGATCAAACCCTTGGTCGAATAAACGTTTCACACACCCGTGAGCGCTTCAAGCACTATGGCTATGCCGTAACGTTGACAGCTGTTGCAGTTGCTGACTCTGTTGCTCAAATTGAACTGCCAGCGCATCACAGACTAAGTCACACAGGTCAAACAGAACTGGATTGGCAATGTGATAGTACACACAGACACCCTGCTGCTCTCGTGCCACAATACCGGCCTGAGTTAGCATCTTCAAATGTTTCGAGACATTCGCTTGCCCTAGTTGGGTTGCTGCAATGATTTCTGTAACGTTCTTTGCACCTGTTTTAAGTGAGCAGACAATCTGCAGCCGACTCATCTCAGACAGAACTTTGAAAAAGTCTGCTACCAAGGCCAATGATTCTGGCGTGAGATTGGCAATGCTATGCTCGTCGTCTCTCCTAGCTTCGGATGGACTAACCGTTATTGAGTCGTAAGAGAGTTGGCTTGGCATAGTGGATAGTTTTCAAGAACATAGTGCTGCCTTACATCATTATATTGCTATCCAGTGGTGTTCAATAGTCTAGGGCTTTATATAGACCCATGGCGGGTGGGGCGAAACCCTTGCTCCATAAAGATCTCAAAAAACTTCGCCCCATTCGCCATTCCGAATCAATGGCGCATACCTAGGCGGTTTAAGCTACTTGTTCTGTCAACGTAGGGTAGTCAATGTAGCCCGATTCGTCGCCGCCGTAGAACGTATCCCGATCATAGGGATTGAGGGGCGCGTTGTGAGTGAAGCGGGCTACCAAATCGGGGTTGGAAATGTAGAGCCGCCCAAAGGCAACGAGATCGGCGTGGTTTTGGGCGATCGCCCCATTGGCGGTGTCTTGCGTATAGCCGCTAGCTGCCAGAATAATGCCGGTAGATACCGTGCGAAAGTACTCAGACGTGAGCATCACTGCTTTGTCATGAGCAGGATTCTGTGAATCTTCGCCGGTGCGGGGTTCGATCAGGTGCAGATAGGCCAGGTTATAGGGATTCAACCGCGAAATCACATAGGTAAATAAACCCTGGGGATCCGAGTCCACCATGTCATTAAACGTGCCGCTAGGCGAGAGGCGAATGCCCACACGCTCGGCCCCCCAAACATCTACCACAGTATCTAACACCTCAAACAGCAGGCGAGCGCGATTTTCGATAGAGCCGCCATACTGATCGGTGCGCTGGTTAGACCCATCCTGCAAAAACTGATCGAGCAGATAGCCGTTCGCGCTGTGAACCTCGACCCCGTCAAATCCAGCGGTTTGGGCGTTTTCTGCGGCTTGGCGATAAGCGGCGACCAGTCCTGGCAGTTCGTCAGCGTCGAGCGCCCGGGGCGTCACAAAGGGCTGCATGCCTTCGTAGGTGGCGGCCATGCCGTCTGGGGCGATCGCACTCGGCGCCACTGGCAGCTCCCCGTTGGGCTGTAGCGAGGGATGCGAAATGCGCCCTACATGCCAAAGCTGCAAGAAGATTCGCCCACCCCGCTCATGCACGGCATCGGTTACCTGCTTCCACCCTGCAACTTGCTCAGCAGAATAAATGCCTGGCGTTCCGGGATACCCCATCCCTTGGGGCGAGATCTGAGTCGCTTCAGAAATGATCAGACCGGCGGTTGCCCGCTGACGGTAATAGACAGCATTCATCGCGGTGGGTGCATTGCCCTCGCCGGCGCGATTGCGGGTGAGGGGCGCCATTACAACCCGATTTGGCAGGGTGTAAGCACCAATAGTCACCGGCGTTAATAGCGGTTGTGGAGTAGTCATAGTGTCTCTGCTAGGTTGTGAAATAATGATTCAACTAGAATCCTAAAGGAACCGCCTCAGGATAGTCAAGTAGTTGTTTAACCATTTAAGTGTTTGCGTAAACCCATAGAATAGAACACAGTAAGAATTCACGACATTGGCCCTTGCTCAACAGCGTTGCAGGTCTGATCTGCAGGCCCAAGGCTGAGCCGACCCTTCCCATCCTTAGGTCTGAGTGGGTTTTATTCCTGTTCAGCACCGGCTTTCCCCACCTGCTCATTTATTTTGACAACCAGCGACTAATGGATTCTATGACTCGCGCCAACTCCGTTCCTGCTGAATCGTCTAGCACTGTTGAACCGTCTAGCAGTACAGAGGAGCGCGCTAAAATCTTTGCCGCCTTGGCAGATGCCACCCGCCTCAGAATTGTGGAACTGCTGGCAGATCAAGGAGAGCTGAGCGGCACGGATATTGCCACTCAAGTGGGCATCAGCTTGGCTTTGTTTTGCCATCATTCACGCACTCTAGCCGAGGCTGGCGTGATTCATTTTCGTAAAGATGGGCAAAGCAAGCTCAGTTCTCTTAATCAGCGCTTGCTGTCTGATTGCTTTGCGAGCTTCAAGTTTAAAGATGAGGCTGACTTGACCCAGAACCCAAGCGACTCACCGCAAGCCCCGCTCGTGCTTTCCAACCCGCCCGGAGCGATTCGAGCGATCTATACTGATGGCGCTTGCTCTGGCAATCCTGGGGCTGGTGGCTGGGGCACGGTGATTTATTTTGCCGATGGTGGGGTGCAGGAGTTGGGTGGCTATTCTCCTCGCACAACGAATAACCGGATGGAGCTACAAGCGGCGATCGCCGCCTTAGAATTTCTGGCGACTGTCTCCCTTAGCCAGCCTGTTCCGCTCTATACCGACAGCCAATATGTGCAGAAAGGCATTACGCAATGGCTGCAAGGCTGGAAGCGCAAGGGCTGGAAGAAGGCCAATGGCGACGATGTGACAAATCAAGACCTGTGGCAGCAAATGGATCAGCTCAATTTACCCCAAGTGCGCTGGAGCTATGTTAAAGGTCATGCTGGGGATGTGGGGAACGAACGCGCTGATGCGATCGCTCGGGCCTTTTCCTTAGGGAAAACCCCCTCTCTTCGCCATGCGTCTAAGCCCCACGGTTAAGACCTGCACACGTCAGGCTAAACGGCTCGATGGCTCAGCCACTGCTCAAAACGATCGTCCCTAGGCTGGGCAAATAGCCTGTTGTCTTTACAGCACAACTGCTGATTGGGGTGAGACTGGCGATCGCAGAAATGGCCTTAAGCCAGATTAAAAGGACCTCTAGTCCATCAGAAAACCATGAGATTGACGTATCAATCACTAATTTTCTCCAATGCAAACGATACAATCTAAACCACCTCTGAGCCGACGGGTCGCCCAACGTGATTATGGTAGACGACAATGCCGCCAGCCTTTATGACACCTCCGACAATCTGCCGCAAGATGTTCGCATCGCCCAACTCCGTGCCAGCATTGAATCGCTAGAAATCGCAGACCGCATTGCCAGCCACGGCTACCTAATTACCAGCTCAGAACTGGCTGACCTAATGGATGTGAATGCCAGCGCCGTTACCAGTCGAGGCGATAACTGGGTGTGGCGCAACTGGGTCGTGTCGCGCGTGCGTCGAGAAGGGAATCAGATTTTGTGGCAGCTCGATCGAGTTGACTAGCGCTGTGGTTAGACCATCAGTCTGGCCAATGCTGGTTTGGCCCACGTTTAGGGAAAGCTAGCCAACAGAACTCGATTTAAGCTGCACCCGCCGCACTGCTGACGAGATGCAATGGAAGGAGTTTGTGCCACATAGGTCAAGCCACAACGTTTTACAGGCATACGCTACATATGGAAATATATAGAATAGTTGCAGCTATTTAGCGGTATATCTAGTACTCTAAATAAGCCCGGTTAACGTTCAGCGAGGCTGTATGGCACTTATTCAATCCCTCCAATTCATGCCTAGCCCGAGGAACCGAAGCGGTGATTTGCCAAGGCTGCATTAGCGCTGCATGACCCAGCCCAGCCTCCGTTATTTATCCCCATCCCCTGTTTATTAGGCTGCTCAATGCAAATGCGATCGCCCGCTCGCAAATCCATCGGCGATTGCCCGAGCAGTACAGAGATTGGCGATAGGGTACAGGGAGTCGCCCTTGCGACAGAGCCTTCTACGTCGGTAGGGCAACAGACATATTCCAAGGTTGACTGATGGGACAACTACCCGCTATTGTTCTGTCTCTTGGGTCTCGTTAATCAGGGGTCTACTCGGTATAGTGCCGATAGTTGGGGCGATCGCCCAGAGGCAGAGAAACGCACTAGAACAGTGCTTGGTTCGAAATTTGACTGTTGAGTAAGCTGCATAGTAGGGGAAAAAAGCGTGACCGTCGTCCTGGAAACCTTCTGGAGTCAAGTGTTGGAGCGGTTGCAGTTGAAACTGAGCCGCCCCACCTTCGAAACCTGGATCAAGCCTGCTACTATCGAGCACCTAGATGACCAGCAGCTTGTCATTTGCACCCAGAATGTCTTTGCCCGTAACTGGCTGCAAAAGTACTACCTAAAAACCATCACCGAGGTGGTCTATGACCTGCTAGAGCATCCCGTTAATATTGTGATCACAGTCCGGCAGGGTGAAGACGCGGATGGAGCCGTTGAGGACACAGGTTTGTGGCCCATGCCTGACGCCCAGCCAGAGGTGCTGCCCCCGACACCCGCAGCCCAAGGGCACCGACCCAAACCCTCAGATCTCAACCCAAAATATATATTTTCTCGATTTGTGGTGGGGTCTAATAACCGCATGGCTCACGCCGCGTCATTGGCGGTCGCAGAATCTCCCGGTCGCGAGTTCAATCCCCTCTTTTTATGCGGGGGGGTAGGGTTAGGCAAAACTCACCTCATGCAGGCCATTGGGCACTATCGGCAGGAAATCAACCCCGATGCCAAGGTGTATTATGTCTCGACAGAGCAGTTTACCAATGATTTGATTACGGCCATTCGCAAAGACAGCATGCAGAGCTTTCGCGATCTCTATCGAGCTGTGGATGTGCTCATTGTGGATGATATTCAGTTCATTGAAGGCAAGGAATATACTCAGGAAGAATTTTTTCATACCTTTAATACGCTGCACGAGGCTGGAAAACAGGTCGTGCTGGCGAGCGATCGCCCCCCCAGCCAAATTCCCCGCCTACAAGAACGGCTGAGTTCACGGTTCTCGATGGGGCTGATTGCCGACATTCAGCCGCCCGATCTAGAAACCCGCATGGCAATTTTGCAGAAGAAGGCAGAGTATGAAAACATGCGCCTGCCCCGTGAGGTGATTGAGTATATTGCCTCTAGCTATACATCCAACATTCGAGAGTTGGAAGGGGCGCTGATTCGGGCTGTCGCTTACATCTCTATCTCGGGCCTGCAAATGACGGTAGAAAACATCACCCCCGTGCTCAATCCGCCGAATGAGCAGGTAGAAGCCTCGCCTGAGGCGATTCTGATGGCGATCGCAGAAGAATTTCGTGTCTCCATTGATGACCTTAAAAGCACATCCCGTCGCCGTGAGATTAGCGTCGCTCGCCAAATCGGCATGTATTTAATGCGCCATCACACCGGGCTTAGCCTCCCCAAAATTGGCGAAGTGTTTGGGGGAAAAGACCATACGACTGTGCTCTATAGCTGTGAAAAAATTACACAATTAAAGGAAACGGATGCCGACATGGCGAAAACGTTGCGTCAGTTGAGCGATCGCCTCTCAGTTAACAACAAGACACAAGCTCCCTCATCCCGCCGCTGGAAGCGGTAGTCCCGCGTGTTATATCAGCCCGGCCCGTGGAACTGCTACATCGCAAAGCTATGCCGCTCGCGACGCGTACGGCACTTTATAGGCTTGAGCTGATCCAAAACTGATGACTGCGTCTTCTCTCTACGGCATCATGACTCAACTACTCCGTTTCAAACCCTGCGCTTTGTAGAGGGCTCAATACACCAAATGCATACACTAAGCCGCTACGGGATTCATAGCACC
>JBGTOF010000095.1:0-9933 GCA_041742695.1 Elainellales cyanobacterium
GTATTTACCAATCTGACGCAGGATCACCTGGACTATCACACAGATATGGAAGACTACTTCCTCAGCAAGGCGCGGCTGTTTTCGCCAGAGTTGCTGCGGGGTCGCGCCGTCATTAACCTGGATGACTCCTATGGCCAGCGGCTGATTCAAGAGGGGATGACGGGCGATCGCCCGATCTGGACCTACAGCACGCGCAATCAGCAGGCCGATCTGTGGACGGGCGATCTGGCCTATGAATCGGATGGGGTGCGCGGGATGCTGCATACCCCAGCGGGAACGGTGCCTTTTAAGTCACCCTTGGTGGGGCAGTTCAACCTGTCGAATCTGCTGGCAGCGGTGGGAGCCGCGCTGCACCTGGGCGTGGACTTAGCCGCGATGATGGAAGCCCTGCCCCAGTTTGGCGGCGTGCCCGGACGGGTAGAGCAGGTGCAGGTGCAGCCTCATCAAGACATCAGCGTTATTGTGGACTATGCCCACACCCCAGACAGCCTAGAGAATCTGCTGACGGCATCGCGCCCGTTTATTCCGGGACGGATGATTTGTGTATTTGGCTGTGGGGGCGATCGCGATCGCACCAAACGCCCTCAAATGGGCAGCATCGCGGCTCGTTTAGCAGACTGGGTCATCGTTACCTCCGATAACCCCCGCACGGAGAACCCCCAGCGCATTTTAGACGATGTCGTAGCGGGCATTCCAACAGGCGTGAATCCGCTAGTGGAGGGCGATCGCGCTATCGCCATCCGCACCGCCATCCTGCAAGCGCAACCCGGCGACGGCGTGCTGATTGCAGGAAAAGGCCATGAAGACTACCAGATTCTAGGCACTGAAAAAGTGCACTTCGACGACCGAGAGCAAGCCCGAGCGGCGCTAGAACAGCGGTTTTCCCACTAGTCCGTACCGTTTTAACGAGTCGGCCTCTGGGTCGGCCCATTGAACCCACACCGCGAAGCCGCAAGCCGCGCAGTGTGCAAATCGCTCTACCGCTTGATCGGAATCTTTAAAATTGCAGGCTATTGAACCATGACTCAGCGTCTTCAAATCGACTCTCTTTCAGCCTTTCGAGACGAGCGCGGTGTGGTTTTAAGCCACTACTCGAAGCGGATTTAGCTGCACAGCGAGATGTGCATGTGGTGCTCACCGAGCCGGGCTGTGTGCGGGGCAACCATGTGCATCAACACGGCACCGAATGTATGACGGTCTATGGTCCAGCGCTAATTCGGGTGCAAGAGGGCGATACGCTCACAGAATGGGCGGTGCCTCCCGACGATATTATGCGCGTCACCATTCCGGCAGGCGTGGCCCATGCGGTCAAAAATACGGGCGATCGCCCCAATCTCATAGTCGTATTCAACACCGACGCCTACAATCCCGATCAGCCCGACGTGCGCTCGGTCCTGCTGTTTGATTAACGCTGGAATTCTGAGCGCGGTCGAAGCCAGCCATGGTTTCAAAATTAGCAACCTCAGACAATTCTTTTATACTCCCCTTATAGAGTTCTAAGCATGGCATTAGTCATGGCTAGATCTAACTCAGTTAGGCGGAGCGTTGACGACGCGATCCGTTTCCCTAACTAAGCAGCTCTAGCCCGTTAGCTAGACCAAGACAGGAGGAGCACCGCTATTGGCATCTAGGCCAATAGCGATCGCCCGCTCACCACCTCCCCCAGGTGTAGTTGTGGAGTCAGCACCGCTGACCAATTCGTTTAGGTGTGAGTTTAAACATGAATCAATCTGTGTTGTTCCGTGCATTGAGCGCAGGGTTAGGCATTGCCTTGTTCGGCCAGGGATTGGCGATCGCCCTGCCCGCCCCGCTGTCACTGCTAGCACAGTCCGAAGCGGCTGACAGCCCCACCAGCGACTGGTACAACTGCCTTACCCGAGAGGTGTTTCCACCCGACAAGCAAGCCTGGTGCGATAGCCTGAATCGGCTGCTCAACGGCTCCTATAGCATGCCAACGCTAGGGCCAGAGCCTCAGGTTGGGGTGATCAACTTCGAAAACGGACAGTTTTCTGATCCCAACCGCGAATTCGTAGCAACTCTGTTTCGTGAACAGGGTCGAGTCGCCATTGGAGATATCACCAGAGATGGGGAAACAGATGCGGTGATGGTGATGGTGGTGAACACGGGCGGCAGTGGAAATTTTGTTTACTTAGCGCCTGTGTTGGATGTGGACGGCACGCCAAACTCACTGATGCCAGTGGGATTGGGCGATCGCACTCGAGTTAACGACGTCACGATTCTGGGCGATAACCAGTTCAGCGTCAACATGGTAGTCCAGGGCCCCAACGACCCTGCCTGCTGCCCCTCGCGAGAAGTGACACAGTTCTACGCCATAGAAAATGGCGAAGTCGTGTCGATTGCTCCGCCCGAGGGCGCGGCTCCAGACCCAGATACCACTCTCCTCGAAGGCAAAACCGTGGCATTCTTCCAAACCAGGGGCTATGCCGTGCGTGTCTTTGTTCGGGATGGCATTGCTCGCCTGAATTTGTTTAATAAACAAACCGGCCAGCTTGAACTGAATGAAGTGTCTGCCGTCGTCACGCCCGATCCCGAAGGCGTGACCTACAGCTACGATGGTCCCACGTGGGCTCATGTCTATCTCAACAACGTCAGCGGTCAGACTCTCATGGTAGACGGCACACTCCAGCAGGACTACGAGTCCGTCTCGGGTACGGTGACATACCGTCCTCGCATTGCCCTACCGCCCAATGCAGTGGTTGAAGTGAGTCTGGCTGATGTAAGCCGTGCCGATGCCCCTGCCACCGTGCTGGCCTGCCAAGCCTGGGTCACCGACGGGCGACAGGTTCCCTTTGCCTTTGATCTAGCCTATGATCCCAATCAGATCGATAGCCGCTTCACCTATGCAGTACAGGCGCGCATCTCGGTAGATGGGCAGTTGCAGTTCATTAACACCACTCGCTTTAATGTCATCACTAACAACAATCCCACCGACAGCGTCGAGATTGTAGTGGAGCCTGTGGCATCCAATTCTCAGTAATCGACCTGCTGTAAATGGCCGATCTTTCTCCCAAAGCGCCGCAAGCGAAAAAGACAGATTTACAGGGTGAAAGCCTTGTTTCAACGTGAGTTTAAAGCGAGTTAGTTGTTGCCATTTGGAGAGCCCATGCCTGGCATTCCAGATGGCGGCTTAACATCTTGAGATTGGCTTGGGTAAGCGTCGTCTACTCAAACCCATCCACCGGTTTTTCTGTCATGGATTTGCAAAAAAATCAGGGCACCTCGTCATAATGAGGTGCTCTGGAGATCTAACTTTAGCTCTAGCTAAATCAAAAATTTGTGTCTTTATCTGGATAAAGTACACCGGTAAACTGATCGAAAAACTTACGAGAGCCTCCGCTGAAGCCCCTTTGCCGACTTGGCTCCGTTAGCTGATCGAAGCGTGGCTGCGATCATAGGTGGCCCAAAAACCAGGATGCACTTTGCCCTGCACATGGTTCCAATACTGAGCGGCCTTTTCGCCATCTAAACCTACGCTGGTGGCAGCACGGCTTAGCATAACTTGCTGACGACGCTTTACCTGACGGTGATGATTCATCATCAAGATGCGCGCGCGATCGCCGCTAAGGGTGACAGCCGGGTCAGTCGCTTCCACAAACGTCACGGGGGCAACGTCTTCTACGTCATCCGCCACTGCTTGGTTTGTGCTGTATCGAGTTCCTCGATAGGAAAGATTAGTGGTTGTGGGGTTGCTGTTCTGCAAACCAACTGCAGGAGCACCCAGCGTGTAAGTTGCACCACGATAGTTGAGTTTCATAGGTCTCGCCTCGTTTAATGATGAGTAGATTGAGGCGCGTTCCTTCGGGACTGCTCCCTACTTCCGTCCCATCCGTTGAGCCGATTGCCACTCAGCAATCAACCCAACCTTTGAGGGATGAACGAATTCTATTTCTGTATTTGCTATCAGCAACCTGAAGCGTAACGATTAGCACTCAGGGGCGTCTTTAACATTGGCCACTACTGGCTGGTTGGTTCTGTACCGAATGCCCCGATAAGAGAGGTCAGTCGTGGTGGGGTTGCTGTTTTGCAGACCCACAGCAGCAGTTGTAGTTGCGTATGTAGCGCCACGGTAGTTAAGTTTCACAGGTCTCGCCTCTTTAGTATGTGATGTGTAGATTGAGGCGCGTTCCTTCGGGACTGTTCCCTACTTCCGTCCCATCCGTTGAGCGATCGCCATGTAGCAATCCACTGCAAATGAGGGATGAACGAATTCCTTTCTGTATCTATTGTTACCGTTTTGAATCTTTGCTGTCAACATCTGCAGAGGGAATTGGACATTTTTTAACAATGTCTGTCGAAGGGCTGCGTGGGGAACCCAACCAGTAGGTGAGGAGAGCCGAACCCAAGCAGTCTCAAGCTTGCCGCCAGTCAGGCTTGCAGTAAGTCAGGCTGCAATGATGCAGGCTGTAGAGGATAGTCAGCCTGTACCACCCACTGCTGACCCGAGTGGATCAGGAGCGTGAGGCGATCGCCCAAAAACTCTGCCTGCATAGAACGAGCCTCCAGTTCGGCCCAGGCGCGCTGAAATACGGCAGGCGTCATCTGGCGCGACGCAACGGTGATATGGGGTGCAAAGGGGCGCGTTTTGGAGGCTGCATCCACAATACCTAGGTCTGTCTCTAGCTGCTGCATCAGCGTGGCCTGCAGCTGTAATAGGGCGGGCGATCGCACCACGTGAATATACAGCACACGCGGCGCAAACGCTCCAAACCCTTCCAGCGCAATCGGTACCGCAGTTTGTGTAGAGGCAAATAGGGCTAGTGTCGCCTCTAACTGAGGCACCTGCTCCATCGGCCACTCAAACGGGGGTTGCAGGGTAACGTGAGGCGGGGCGTTGGTTGTTCTGGTCTGATGGCGATCGCTCAACTCCTGAATCACGCTATTGGCGTCACTCATAATAGGCGGCGGCGGAATAACAGCAATGAAGAATCGTGGCATAGTTAACCTTGGCTTAGTTGGCTAGGCTATGCTAGAAGCCGACTCACCGCTGATTTGTCTTACGCAGCTATCCCTGCCATACCCCCTCAAGATAACGCCACTATTGACATAGATCATGCCTGCAGCTACGGATGTGCGGGGTAATGGTGTACCAGGGAAATGTGGAGGGTTAAGCGACGACAAACCTAATCAGCAGGGACATTCTTTTCTAGCGAGTCTAGCGAGTTCCTTAGAGCCTAGTTTTCCATACCTGATGCTCACGCCAAGCTGGCATCGCTATCTTTCACGTTCACACCGACGCAGACTATGCCCTGGTTTGTCAAAATTGAGAAAGGCTTAGTAGATAAGCCCACTTTCGACCAGTTTGTGCCTGCACATCTCTCGTTTGTGCGCACCCTCAAAGAAAAAGGTCACCAGGCCAAAACAGGGTACTGGGCAGAGCGCGGCGGCGGCATGATGGTGTTTCAGGCTGAGTCGCTAGAAGAAGCGCAAACCATCGTAAATCAAGACCCGCTCATTCAAAATGGCTGCGTGAGCTATGAGCTGCACGAGTGGCGTGTCGTGCTTGAATAATCTGAAAGAATACGGATCGCTTACTATAGCGATCTACAGCGATGAGCTAAATCGTTGATAGTGGAGTCGGGCAACCGTTGAGTTGGGGCAATCGGCGATCGCCCCAATCGCACAATTAAGGACACGCTGAATGGCAGACACAGGCGACGGTATCAAAATCATTGCAGACAACCGCCAGGCTCGATTTCTTTACGAGATTTTAGAAACTTACGAGGCAGGGCTGGCGCTGCGCGGCACCGAGGTAAAGTCTATCCGCCAAGGCAAGGTTAACCTCAAGGAAGGCTATGCCCTAGTTCGCGGCGAAGAAGTCTGGCTACACAATGTTCATATTTCCCCCCATGACACCGCTGGCCTGATCAACAACCACGATCCCCTGCGCACCCGCAAACTCCTGCTCCATAAAGATGAAATCCGCAAGCTGATCGGCCTTACTGAGCAAAAGGGTCTCACCCTCGTGCCGCTTAAGCTCTATCTCAAGAAAGGATACATCAAGCTCTCAATCGGGCTGGCTCGTGGTAAAAAGCTGCACGACAAGCGCGAAGACTTAAAGCGCAAGCAAGAAAAACGCGAAATGGAACGTGCCCTAAAGCGATAACGCCAGACCTCTCACCCTAGTAAGACGTCAAGATCTCGCCCATCCTCAAAGATAAAGAAAGCAGCACCGCTGCACTGCTAATTCTTTAACTAAGCGAGACCCAATGGCAAACGAATCTAACCAGTTTAAAAAAGGCGAACAGGTCGAGTGGAACACGCCCCAAGGAGAGACCGAGGGCGTTATTGAAAAGAAATTGACCGAGCCAACCGAGATTAAAGGCCACCACGTCAACGCCTCTAAAGACGACCCGCAATATTTGGTCAAGAGCAGCAAAAGTGGCAAGAAAGCTGCCCACAAGCCCGAATCGCTAGAGAAAGCCGAGGACTAACCGTAACGCTTGGTTGAGCTACCAATTGGCTCACCCTCCTTGCGTTGAGCCTGATGTAAACGGTCTGCGCTATAGAACTGGCGAAGTTAAGCCCTGCATCCATTAGCAGGGCTTTCGCATTTGGGGAGTCCTAACCAGGTCAGGATTTTGAGCCGATTACCCGCATTTTATTCTGGCGGGTGGAGCGATCGCCATTTAAGCTCAGACAATCTAGGTTGACAGCCCACCGGATGGCAAGGGATTGCGCTAGCTGGTGCAGTTCTACTGCGAGAGCGACGCTTCCAAACCCATTCGTACCTGTCTTTAACGGATCAGCAATTCAGAAAATGGTGCAAGATCTAGGTAGGTGTTTCATTCTGAATACATAGACCCATGCTTGAGCACGACGTAGTTATTGTAGGCGGGGGACTGGCTGGCTCTCGGGCAGCAGTAGAAATTGCCCGCATGAACCCCAAACTAAGCATTGCGGTAGTGGCCAAAACTCACCCAATCCGCTCCCACTCAGTTGCCGCACAGGGGGGCATCGCATCGTCGTTGCGAAATGTTGATTCTGAAGACAGTTGGGAGGCCCATGCGTTCGACACCGTTAAAGGCTCTGATTACCTAGCCGATCAGGATGCCGTAGAACTGCTGACGCAGGAAGCGCCCGACGTCGTGCTCGACCTGGAACATATGGGGGTGCTGTTTTCGCGTCTGCCAGACGGGCGCATTGCGCAGCGGGCCTTTGGTGGGCATTCCCATAAGCGTACCTGCTATGCAGCCGATAAAACAGGGCACGCCATTTTGCATGAGCTGGTGAATAACCTGCGGCGCTATGGTGTCACCATCTATGACGAATGGTACGTAATGCGTCTCATTTTTGAAGATAGCGACGCCAAAGGCGTGGTCATGTACCGCATTCGGGATAGGCAATTAGTGGTAATGCGGGCCAAAGCTGTGATGTTTGCCACAGGTGGCTATGGACGCGTTTACAACACCACATCCAATGATTTTGCTTCGACCGGGGATGGGCTAGCGATGACGGCAGCCGTCGGGTTGCCCCTAGAGGACATGGAGTTTGTGCAGTTTCATCCTACGGGTCTCTATGGGGTGGGGGTGCTGATTTCTGAGGCGGTGCGGGGTGAAGGGGCGTATCTGGTAAATAGCGAGGGCGATCGCTTTATGGCGACCTATGCCCCGAGCCGCATGGAGTTGGCTCCCCGAGACATTACATCGCGGGCGATTGTTAAAGAGATTCGCGCCGGGCGGGGTATTCATCTCGACGGCAGTGCGGGCGGCCCGTTTATTAACCTGGATGTGCGCCACTTGGGGCGAGAGCGCATCATGAGCCGCATTCCGTTTGCGTGGGAAGAGGCGCATCGCCTACTGGGCGTGGATGCGGTGCATCAGCCTATTCCAGTGCGCCCTACAGTGCATTATTCTATGGGCGGCATTCCCACCAATACAGACGGGCGGGTGCGGAGCAGTGCCGAGGGCTTAACGGAGGGCTTCTTCGCCGCAGGAGAAGCAGCCTGCGTGTCGGTGCATGGGGCCAATCGATTGGGCAGCAACTCCTTGCTGGAATGCGTGGTATATGGACGGCGAACTGGAGCGGCGATCGCCCGCTATGTAGACCAGCGCAAGCTGCCCGATATAGACGAACAGCGCTATCTTCAAGACGCCCAACAGCGGCTGCAATCCTTGCTGGATCGCCCCGGCCAAGTGCGCATTGGGCACCTACGGCAGGAGTTTCAGGATTGCATGACGGACCATTGCGGCGTCTTTCGCACAGCGTCGGTCATGCAGGAGGGCCTAGACAAGGTGCGATCGCTCCGACAGCAGGCCGAGCAGGTCTATCTAGACGACAAAGGCACTCTGTGGAATACGGAGTTGATTGAAGCCATGGAGTTGCAGAGCATCATACTCGTGGGCGAGATGATTCTCACCAGCGCGCTCAACCGTCAAGAAAGCCGGGGGTCTCATTCTCGAGAAGACTATCTCAACCGTGACGATGAGCGATTTTTGCAGCACACGATGGCCTACAGCTCTGCCGCAGGGATAGAGATTGGCGATCGCTCCGTCACCATCACCCGGTTTCAGCCCCAAGAACGCAAGTATTAAGCACCCTTCTCAACATATTCTCAACATGCATTTACCCCTGTTCACCCTCAACAGGGCGAACTTCGCAGGGGCGATTCTGGCAATCGTTAATATAAAGCTGCTCAATCGCAGGCTTTTGCCAATTCAGCGGAATTTCAAGCAAATCGCGAGCCCCGGTGACCCCTTGCCCAATGAAGAACAACAGCGCCACGCAATTCAGCACAATATGAACCCGCCGCCAGTTTTGTGAGCGATCTTTGTAGATATCGGGCACGATCGCCAGGGAAAAGATCATCAACATCGCGGCAGCCATGCCGTAGTAGAAGTGCGAGATCTGCCATTCAAAATCGCGCCGGAATACAAGATCGTATAGGTTGCCATCCCCCGCTTGAAACTTCTGGAATCCGATGATCCAGAGCCCTAGCCCTGTTAGGGTAGCAAATACCCCACGCCATAATGGCGTGCGAGCGCGGTAGAGCAGAACCAGTGACGCAATCGTGGCCGCATAAAACAGTGCAATCAAGAAAAACCGCCCAGTATTGGCATCCCAATTGCCGTCGTCAATCACTAGCTTTTTTACGATAGGCTGCGCCAACCCCAGCAGCGTTAACCCCACAACGGAAGCACTTAGCCACTTCCCCAGCCGCAAATGCTCTGGCCCTACCGTGGGGGAAATTTTACTCTTGCTGGACGAATCAGGCTGTAGGCGGCGGCGACGGGTTTGCATCGCAAAGTACACCACTATGCCAATGAGCGGAAACACATAAAAGACGGCGATCGCCGGATGCAGAATCGTTGCATAGTCTTGGGCACTCATTCTCTTCGTCCTTACTAGCCTCTAAAGTCGCTGAATTCTATTCACAGTCAGCCGCACAGCCATTAAAGCAATGCATAAGTCAAGCTTGCACTGATTAGCTTAAAGGAAGATGAGAAACCGCACCACAAATTACTCATCCCGAGTCATATCCTGCGACATAACAAGGTGACTCAGCTATTGTCATTCAATCTTTGGCTCTTCTAAAGCATTGGCTAGAATCTATAGAAGATGGGCGATCGCTCAATTCCAATCTATGGATAAATGAGATATCTGCATTCATACTCATAGATCTTTCAAGTCAAATCGGTATAATGAACGAACAGTAAAGAAAAGTAACGTTTGTTTCGGCTCTGTTCATCTTCTGCATTTATTCAGTGCATCTTCAGAATTGAAGGACGTTAATTTTACATTTCACTGTTATTCAAGTATTCGGAGATTCGCGCCATGACCATAGCAATGGGACGAGCGCAAGCCGGTCGAGGATGGTTCGACGTCCTCGACGACTGGCTAAAGCGCGACCGATTCGTCTTTGTGGGCTGGTCCGGCATCCTGCTATTTCCCTGTGCCTACATGGCACTGGGCGGC
>JBGTOF010000136.1:0-3206 GCA_041742695.1 Elainellales cyanobacterium
TAGGTCAGTGTCTGGAACGTCTACTCCTTCATCCAGGCATTTGATCGCCACCAGGGCATCTAACCGCCCGCTGGCAAACTCAGACAGCAGCGCTCTACGGTTTGCGTCATCCGAGGAATAGCGCACAGCCCTAAACCCTTGATGCGCTAGCAGCCGACTGGCCTCAGTAGCCTGATCAATATCTGCGCAGTAGACCATGCTTCTTTTGGGGGGATGTCGCTGAATAATGTCCTCCAAAGCCATCAATTTTGACGCGGCAGATTTGAGAATGTTGGCCCGCTGAATAGCCAAGCGCTTAGCTTTCTCCCGGTCATCGGCATCATCGCTACTGAACAAACGACCGATCTGCGTGGTCAACTCCTTATAGGCGTCGTACTCATCGTCGGTCAGTTCGGCGAGGTAGACATGATATTCATACTCACAGAGAATACCCACCGCGATCGCCTGCTCCAACAAAAACTCGTACACAATGCCGCCAAAGTAATCTAAAACCACTTCAGTGCCTTCCTCGTCATACTGGCGCAGTGGCGTTGCCGATAAGCCCAGACGATACCTAAAGTCATCCCGCAAAAGCCGCCTGAAGGTGGAGGCACCTGCCGTATGCACCTCATCCCCAATCAGCAATGACTGATCGGGTAACCCGCCTACATCGTCAATGAGCTGAAGGGTGCCTTCCTTAGACAGCTCCCCATAGGAGCCTATGACAATGATGGGCTGTTTCTCCTGGGGGAATCGCCCGTGCTTCAGCAGCCGCAGCTTGCGAAATAGCGGCTCTCGCCAAGCCTCAGCCCGACCCGTGGCCACAATAGGGGCATGAAAGTTGGTTCTAGTCTCAAGTTCACTTATCCACTGCTGCACAATTTCATTGGTAGGCGCAGCGATAACCACCATCTCTAGGTCTTTCAGGCTCGTGGCTGCTCCCAACGCTGTGATGGTTTTGCCGGTGCCCGTGGCCATAGCTAGAATGCCCCTGCCATTGGCGTTTTGCCAGGACTGGAGAGCGTCTATCTGCCGAGGTCTGAGGCTGACCTTGAGAAAGGTGGGTATTGGGCCAGGGTCGCTAACTGAGCCCGATTCACCTTTATATTCGCCCTGAGACGGGTCACGAGCCTTAATGGGTTTACTCAGCCCTGGTTCCCAATCCGGTGCCGACGGGGGACAAAACTGAAGCAGAGACTTAGCCGCAGCCTCTGGGAAGCTCAGAATCTCAACATTGGGCGTCTCATCATCCCAGAGACGCTGAAAGTTTTCACGCTTCTTCTGTGCCCGCTCCTGAACCCGCTCATCCCAAGAGGTAAAGACATCCAGGCATTCAAAGTTGTCGAGCAAGGCGCTCGAACTCTCGTTTGCTGAACCCGTAAAGGCGATGTAGTTGCGATCGCCATCCTCAAACACGCCCAGTTTCTCGTGGTAGATGCCCCACTGGCGGCTGTTCTTGGGTATCGCCAGCTTGATGTCGAGCACACCCTGGGAAAGCAGCCAGGCCAAACAGGCCAGACGGTCTTTGAGCACCTGCTCCAGGTCGTGTTCCAACTCGCGCAGCAACGCCCGCTCGATCACCTGGTCTCGCCCTTGCAGCCCTCGGGCGATCGCCTCAACGTCATCGTTCGATAGCTTGGGAGATGTCACCAACCGCATCTGTCCCTGAGAGCGGACAAATGCCGTCAACCCTTGGGCCACCGCCGCCATGGATGAGCTGGAGAAAAATCCCACCGCCCGACTGTAGCCCGACGACTGCTCTAGACAGGGGATGTAGAAATCTTGAATGAGGTGGTCGCGATCGCTACGATACTCATCTCGAATCTGTAGCTCTTTCAGGCTCAAAGCGCAAAGCTCAACGGCACGTTGCCTTCGAGTATAGGCAAGGCAGTGGGGAAAGGCTTGCGGTTTATAACGTAATGTTCACAAACAAAGGGGAGTGGCCCATCAGCCACCCCCCGATTCAATGCCCCTATTCTCTGTGTTTAGCGCCAACGCTAGCCGCGTCACATGCTTCCTGACCAATCTCGCTAGGTCTCTGTCCAGAGCAACCGCAGTTTTTGGCTAAACGCACCTCGGTCAATGCGTCGCTGCATCTGGCAGGCTAAAACCTGGTTCCGCTGAATTCCATACGCGCCCATCGTGGCATCAATCACCTCGCAGAGGTCAGCGAGTTCGGTCACCAGGTTGGCCTCCACAGCCTCGGCGGCTTCCTGGGCTTCCTCGATCAGCTTTTGGCGTAGGGCTTGGCAGTAGTCAGCCTGAGTCATTGGCTCAATGCCAAACTTGACTTGTTGGCTTTCTAGAATTTCGGGGATGCGATCGCGCACCAGCTTGTTATATTCCTTGCGCACCATAAACGTAGATTCCTCGCCTTCGAGTATTAGGAAGGGTAAGGGGTTGGAACTCGTCAAGTAATTTCTACAAACTTTAGAGAGTATTACCCCCTCAGCCTTTTCTGCATTGTCTCCAATTTCCTCAAATCCGCCGCCCGCTTCCGTCTCTGGTAGCGCTCCTTCGCCGCCCCATTCACCGCCTGCATCGCCTTCGGGTGCTCCGCCAAGTAAAGGTACGCCGCCTCAAACCACACCTCTTTGGTGATCTTCTCATCCATACAGAGGTGACGCAGGGCCTTATCGATCTCTTTCTCCAACCGGGTCGTCGTCCGCACTAACTGCGGCAACTCCGCCTCATCATCTTGGCTAACAGACATACTGACGTCAAAACCCGTAGACTCGCTAGAGTCACTATATCCCGACCCATTGCCCCCAACTGTTACCTGTTGAGGAGACTTCATAGGTAACGCTGCCCCCAACCCATCGGCACGGGGCGGCACACTCGGGCGCTGCCGCTGCATCAACCGTTCCAGCGCATCCTCAGCCATTCTCTTGCCCCTGCTCTAACGCCTCAATCACCCTGTGCAGCGGAAATTCCAGCTCCGCGTACCCAATCTCTGACAGCCGCTGCCCTTGCCGAATCGCCTGCTTGTAGCGCTCACTCTCCACGATTGACGGCAGCACTGGAATTGACCCTGCTACTTGCTGCATAGCCGCTATGGCCTCTCGGCTATCCGTTGCCTGAGACCTACCAAACCACTTATCGCGAAACGGCAGCACCCCCAGCACCTGGCCCTTAAACGCCCGTATGCGCCCCATTTCCTCCAGCAGTTCTAGGCTGCGCAGTAGTGAATTTACCCCCTTGGTTGAGGCCTCCGCTGGAATTAGCAC
>JBGTOF010000139.1:0-14827 GCA_041742695.1 Elainellales cyanobacterium
GCCTGCCAAAACTGCTGAATCTTTAGATGCTTTTGCCCTATGACGCCCGTCCCACCCGATGACTCATCCCGATCGCTCGAACAAGAGATTCGCGCGGGTCGCCTGTTTTCTCTAGGAGATGCCATTGGCAAAGAGGCAGGGGCCTTTATGCGGGGCGAGTCGCCCATGCCTCGGCTAACGCGGGCGATCGCCCAAATTCTGCACTTCCTCGATCTGCACGTGGTGGATAGTTCGGGCGCGCTGCTCGCCACGCTTAAAACCTGGGTCAAAACCAACGACACCCAGATCAGCCGCTATCTCGACTCTCCCCTTACGGCGCTGGCCGTGCTGCTCGAACGGTTGCTGCACAATCAAGCGCTGTTCTACGATTTTGCCCGCCAAGTCACCATGACCTGGGGCGAGATGAACGGCGAACGGCCTCGATTTCAGCAGCCGGGGCAGCCTCCCCATCCTGATCAGGTGTATTGCCATGCGGATCTCCAGGCGGCGCTGGCCGAGTTATTGCACCGGGTGACGAGGGCGATCGCTCCAGCCTAGCCGCCCAGACTTTGATAAAACTCGCCCACCCAGGGCACTTGGGCCAGATCTTCAAACGTGGTTTGGCGCTGCTCTCGGTCGATCGCATCAATTCGCTGATTTTCGAGATAGAGCTGCTGCTGATAGAACTGCGCTAGCTCAGGCTCGGCTGCATAGGTAGACTGCCACAGTTCGAGAAAGTGGCGCTTGCGCTTTTCACACATGACTCGCTCCATGCAGGCCGCTGCCGCGCGAATCACCAGCGGCGCACGCAGCAGATCGCGCTGGATTTTTTCGTCGAGCTGAAACAAGTAGAGCGATCGCTCTAGCTTATCGGGTTGGTCGAGGCAGCGATCATGCAGGTGCGACAGCAGGTCTGGCGGTGGCAGACTGGGCTCATCAGAGAACGAGGGTGACCCCTGCAGCAGGCTGTCGCTATCGGCTAGGGCAGCAGCCATGAGTAAGTTGGATTGACTTAGGTCAGTCTCGCCTGCTGCGGCGTCGGCCTCTCGCTCGAGTCCCAAAATTTGCTGCCATAAAAACCGATGATGGCCCAGACTAAAGTCGAGGTCGAGGTCATCGAGCGTAGTGCGAATCTGTTCTCGGTAATCGGGCAAATGTAGGTAAATTCGCAGCAGGCAGGCCTCGGATTCTTCGAGCAGGGTGCGATCGCCCGGCGTTTGCCACTTTTGCGATTTGCCATGCCAGCGCTGTCCCCGCACCTGAGTCCGCAAGTCGGTTTCAAGCTGCACACTGAGTCGGGCATTGCCTTGGCTCAACAGCCCGGCGCAGCGGTGAATATAGTGGGTGCGCAAGGAGGCATTGGGCAGCTTGCCCAAGAGCTGGGCGATCGCCTGAGTGCTGGTCTGAAACTGGTCAGGCTGGGTCAGATCTTTGCCCTGCAGCAGCTGCTGAATCTGCCAGTCGAGCCACAGGGGCGTGTCGCGCAGCAGCGCGTGGTATGCATCAACGGAATGGGTTTTGAGAAACTCGTCGGGGTCTTTGCCCTCGGGAATGGTGAGGATGCGCAGTTGCACCTCCCCCTTATAGGCCAAGTCAGACAGTTCGCCAATCGCGCGGTCTGCTGCTTTTTGCCCTGCCGCATCGGCATCAAAGTTAAAGACAATGTGCTTGGATTCGGTGTAGCGCAGCAGCTGCCGCACTTGGCCGAGGCTGAGGGCGGTGCCCATAGAGGCCACGGTGTTGGCAATGCCGGCCGCATGCAGGGCGATCGCATCAAAGTAGCCCTCCACAACCACCGCTTGGTCTTGCTTGGCGATCGCCGCCCGCGCCTTGTCTAAGCCAAACAGCGTCTTGCCCTTGTCAAATAGGGGCGTATCGGGCGAGTTGAGGTATTTGGGCTGTTCGTCGCCCAGGCTGCGCCCGCCCAACCCAATTACCCGCCCCTGCAAATCGTGAATGGGAATCATCAGGCGATCGCGAAACCGATCGTAATGCCCAGCGTTGTTTTGGCGCGCCACAATCAGCCCCGCCAGTTCCACCATCTCGACCGGATAGCGCTTTTGCTCGACCAGATAGCCGTAGAGCGTCTGCCAGCCCCCCGGCGCATAGCCCAGCTGAAACTGCTGAATCGTCTCGACGCTGAGCTGACGCTTGGCCCGTAGATACGTGAGAGCAGCCTCCCCCTGGGGCTGCTGCAGGGCATGCTCAAAAAACCGAGCCGCCATCGCCATGATTTCGTAAAGCTGCTCGCGCTGGGAGAGCTGCCGCTGAAATTCTTGCCGCTGTTCGGGTTCTAGAGTTTTCAGCGGTACCTGATAGCGCCGCGCCAGATCGAGCACGACATCCGCAAAGGAGCGCTTATTCAGCTCCATCAAAAACTTAAAGGCATTGCCCCCCGCCCCGCAAGAAAAGCAATAGTAAAACTGCTTGCTGGGGCTGACGCTAAAGCTAGGCGATTTGTCATCGTGGAACGGACACAGCCCGACAAAATCTTTTCCCTGCTTGCGCAGCACCACATGCTCCGAGATGACATCCACAATGTCAGCCCGTTGCTTTACCTGGTCAATGGTGTCTGGGTGGAGGCGAGGAACGTCCATAGTTTTAGAATAGCGCTACCGATAGCGTTGCAGATCTGAATTTGGCAAACAGATTCTAAGCAAGCACGTGGTGAATAGAGGGGACTGTCCTACCCGGTGGCAGGGTATAGGTGGGTGAATCCTGCTTATCCCTGAGCTGCTCCAACCTTATGTGTTAAAGGATTCGTCTTATCCTGTTTATTTATCCAGAGTGTGCCACCGATGCTAATTCAAAAACTAATGGACTGTCCTGAGTTTGTGGCGGGCGATCGCACCCGACTGCGCGAAATGCTGCACCCTGACAAACAGGCGATCGCCCTGCGCTATAGCCTGGCCCACGCCACCGTGGCTCCGGGCGATACCTCCACGCCCCACGCCCTCAAAACTTCTGAGGTTTACTACATTCTCAGTGGCCACGGCGAGATGCACATTGACCATGAGGTGCAGCCTGTGGAACCTACCGACACCATTTACATCCCACCCATGGCGCGACAGTTCATCCAAAACACCGGTTCAGAGCCGCTGGTGTTTATCTGCATCGTCGATCCGGCCTGGAGAGTGGAGGATGAGATTGTCTACGATGACGCTGCATCGGGGCACCCCTGACGGGGGAACAATGCAGCGCTAAGGGCGAGCCATGCCCAACGCCTCTGGCAGCGGCGGAGACGGCGGCGCCCCAACTGGCACAAAGTCATAGCCATAGCCGGAGTGCAGTCCGGGCCGAATTTCTACCAGCTGCACCCCCTGATTGCGATCGCCCGACGGCAAAAACCGCACCAGGCCCGTTGCTCCTTCGGCAAAAAAGCGGGGATCTTGGAGCGATCGCCCCATGCTCTGACGGCTCGGTGAACGGGAGCGATCGCCCGGCAGCCGAACGCGCATGGCCGCCACCAGTGACTGCACCGCATCATAGGCGGCAGCCGTTCGCCAGCTTGCCTCGTTTCCCCAAAGCTGCTGCGCCGCCACTACAAACGGCGATGCTCCTGCCGCCTGGGCGTGCCACGGCACCGCCACCACCAGCCCAATGGCATCTGGCCCGCCCACCTCCAGTGTTTGGGGCGCATAAAGCGCACTGCCCGCCACGATTCCCAATCGCCCAGCGTTTACGCGCACCAACTGCAGCCCCCGCTCTATTCGCGTGGCGCTCGGCACGAGCGCTAGCGCCGTAGCGCCCAAGCCGATGGCCTGCTCCACTGCATCTCCCGGGCTAAAGCTGGCACTGCTCAGATCCACCTCTTGCACCACCTGCCCACCCCCGAGCGTGAGCGCCGTCGCCAATTCATCTTTAAACGATTGGCTCTCGTCGCTTTCGCTGCTGTAGGCCATCACGACGCGCTGGTGCGTGTTCAGCAGATGCAGGG
This sequence comes from Elainellales cyanobacterium, assembly GCA_041742695.1. Lineage (GTDB taxonomy): Bacteria > Cyanobacteriota > Cyanobacteriia > Elainellales > Elainellaceae > Kaiparowitsia. The sequence continues at coordinate 3,917 of JBGTOF010000139.1, forward strand.
CCAACGCGCGAGCCGCGATAAAATCGCTGGGAACCGTGCGCCGCAGATAGGGGCTCACATCGGTCAGCGTCACTGAGGAGATCAGGGGCGACATTACGGTAAGCCCTTCGGCTGCATACGGTTCGATCGCAATCCGAGTCGTAGCCTCTGACCCATGCCCTACGACTCCCAAAATCGCAGCATCCTGAGCCAGATGCCGAGCCAGTGCGATCGCCTGTTCAGGAGAATTCTCGTCGGTGGCGATCGCCACTCGCAGCGGCACCCCGTGAATGCCTCCGCCCTGATTCACGGTCTGTTGCGCCTGGGCCACCCCCTGCAACACCTCGAGGGCCGTGGGGCGATCGCCCGCCAATGCCACCACCACCGCCAGAGTATAGGCAGGCGCTGCGCCAATCTCAGCATTTGCTCGATAAATATGTGTTTCTGGGTCGGCCGGAGCCGCTCGCAGCGCTTGGTCAAAGTGAATCACCGCTTCTGCATAACGCCCCTGCGCCACGGCCCGACTACCGAGTCGTTTTTCCGGCAGCGCTCCAGCAGGCAGCAGCAGCTGTTCGCCTTGGCTGATGCGAGCAACCTCAGCCGGTCGAGGCGATCGCCGCACCCCTTGGAGATGCAGCGTGGTCAGCGACCCTAGCGACCAACGCAGGCCAACCGTCAGCAGCCCCAACGTAATCAAGAGCGCCAAAACTAGCGCTGGCGTTTCGCGATGAGAAAACATAAAGCCCTAAACAGCAAGATGCACCGCTGGCGCTACAGCACCCGCGACAGCAGCAGGTACACCAGCCTGAATATGATTGCAATCACCACCGCCGCCAATCCGGTCAAAATTCCTAAAATCAGCACAACCCGCAACAAACTGAAGAGATTATCGTCAACACCCGGCAGCACTCGATTCAAAAACGGGAACATCACCACCACAATCAGCGTGCCAACGGAAATGATCGCCAAATCCATGCGCTCGATCCAACGGCGAGACTGGGCATAGACTAACCCCAACACACCTACCAGCCAAATTACCCAGAATAGAGGAGTGATAAGGGTGCCAATCAGGCTCGCAACGCCAATGGCCAGCAGCCCACCCTCAAACCCAGTAAACGCTGCGCCCGCTAGATATTCCAGCAGTGAGGGGGGCGACGAGACAGAGACAGGGCGGGATGCCATCGATTGAGGTGCGGGCGTCGCGCTCGCGCTCGCTGCCGGAGCTGCTGCGGCTCTCTGCAGCGAGGTCGTAGGGGCGGCCGCAGCCGCGGTGCCAGTAGGTGAGGCCACCACAGGTGGAACCCCGACCGCCGGAACAGGGTTGAGACTAGCCCGTGCGGCTTCAGCAGACTGGGGACGCTGACTGGGCGTGGCCTCTAGCATCTGATCCAGCAGGGTGGCGAGATCATCGCTCACGGAGGTGCGATCGCGCCATTTCCACGTGTTGCTGTAGGCGTCATAGAGCTGACTGGGCTGCTCCCCTGTCAGCAGGGTAATGCAAGTGACGGCTAGCGCGTAGAGGTCAGTCGCGGGATACACCATATCCCCCCGCATCTGCTCCGGTGGCGCAAACCCCATCGAATAAATTCCAGTTGAGGCTTTGCCGCCGGGAGAACCCGCTGCTGCCGTCACCTGCTTCACCGCTCCAAAATCTAACAGGAATAGCCGTCCATCCTTGTGGCGCATAATGTTGGATGGCTTGATGTCCCGATGAATCGAGCCGTTTTCATGGACAAAATGCAGCACCTGCAGAATTTCGCGCAGCACCTCGCGCACGGCGTCCTCTGAAAACGTGCCCTGCCGCGCCAGCTCTTCCTCTAGGGTTTCTCCATCAATAAACTCTTGGACCAGATAGAAATAGGTATCGGCTTTGCCAGGACTACGGCTAGGGGCGTCAATTTCAAAAAATGCCAGCAAGTCTGGAATTTGCCGATGCCGATTGCCCAAGGATTCTAGCACTTGCGCCTCGCGCTCAAACAGGTTTTGCGCCACTTGGAGCTGCGCCGCATTGAGGTCGCCCGAGGGCTGAAATTGTTTGACGACACACTGTCGCATGGCGGGTGTGTAGCGATCGCGCGCCAAAAACGCCGCCCCAAAGCCCCCCTGCCCCAGCAACCGCACGGGCAAATAGCGCCCCGCCAACAGTTGAGGCATCCCGCAGGTGGTGCAAAACTTTTGCTGCACCGTTCGCAGAGTCGCGGGGTCATCTAAATCTGAAAAATGGTTCTGCGGTCGAGAGCAACCGGGTCGAGTGCAGTAGACATCCATTACAGGGAACCAGAACCCGCATAAAACAAACATATAGAGCTGAGGCACGCCCTTGGGCTTCTGCTAGAGCAGTTAACCCGAGTAGTGGGCTGGATCTGTGCCCCCTGTCTGCCCATACGAGAGGACACACGCTCTAGGTTACTTTAGCCGTGATGCAGATGAACAGCAAGAGAACCACAAGATGATATAGCGCTTGGCGCGCTGGTTTGAGGGTGTAATGTTGTGCATCCCCTATGCAGCAGGGAGTTCACAACAGTAATTGTCCTGAGTGATCCGAATCAACTGATCGGTTGCGATAGATTGTCATAGCCCATTAGCCCCCTGTCGTCCTACTGCCTTGGGCACGCTGCATTAACAACGCCTGAGCGTTGCGCTCGCTCACCCTGCCTCGCGGATGGCGCTGCCGATAGCTGCCATCGGGGTGCAGATCCCAGGCATGGCGATTGTCTACTAGCAAGAGCCCCAGTGTTTCTTGAATATCTTGAATCAACGCCGGATCTTCAATGGGAATGAGCGTCTCAACTCGGTGATCGAGATTGCGCGTAATCCAATCAGCGCTGCCAATATACACCTCTTCCTGTCCGGCATTGTGGAGGTAGATCACGCGGCTGTGTTCTAGAAAACGGCCCATGAGACTGATCACACGAATGCGATCGCTCATCCCCTTAATGCCAGGGCGCAGGCAGCAGGCATCGCGCACTACCAGGTCGATAGAAACCCCCGCTTGAGACGCCTCGTATAGCGCCGCAATCAATACGGGATCACACAGGGCGTTCATTTGCGCCACGATGCGGGCATGGTGCCCGGCTTGGCTGTGCTCCGCTTCGCGTCGAATTAACCGCAACAGGCGATCGCGCAAGTTCATCGGCGCGACCAGCAATTTGCGAAAGAGCTGCTGCCGCGAGTAGCCCGTTAAGTAGTTAAACAAATCAGTCACATCGGCTCCCAGGTCGTCGCGGCAGCTCAACAGCCCCAGGTCCGCATAGTGCTGCGCTGTGGTTGGGTTGTAGTCACCCGTTCCGGCATGGATGTATCGGCGCAGCCGTTGCCCTTCTTGCCGCACCACCAAAATCAGTTTGGCGTGGGTTTTTAGCCCCACCAGGCCATAGACTACATGCACCCCTACCTGCTCTAGTCGACGCGCCCACTGAATATTATTGGCTTCGTCAAACCGGGCCTGAATTTCGATCAGCACCGCCACCTGCTTGCCGTTTTCTGCTGCCGCCAGCAGTGCCGCCACAATGGGCGAATCGCCTGAGGTGCGATAGAGCGTCATTTTAATCGCCAACACGTCAGGATCCTGCGCTGCCTGCTCTAAAAATCGCTGCACCGATCCGGCAAAGGAGTGATAGGGATGATGCAGCAATATATCGTGCTGGCGAATCAGCTTAAACAGGCTGGGCGTGGCGCTAGCGGACGTCTGCGCTGTGCCGCGCCGCAGCTGGGGGTGGGGCGTAGGCATCCAGGCCGGATAAGTGTGCTGAGGCTGGGGCAAGGGGGCGTGAGACCACTGCACTAGGGGCAGCAGATCCCCCAGAGGCAAGGGTGTGTTGAGCGGGTAGATATCGGTCGAGCCGATGTCTAGCTCGTGGCTGAGCGATCGCCGCAACGATCTGGGCATGGTTGCCGCCACTTCTAGCCGCACGACCGCCCCCCCAAACTGCTGCCGATGCAGCCCTTCTTCCACCACTTGCACCAAGTCGCCTTCGTCGTCATCGCTTTGCAAATCGAGCCCCTGCACCCCCAAGGCTGCGCTGCGGGTGATGCGAAAGGGATGAACCTGATGGACGTCGAACCCGGGAAATAGCCGATCGCTATGATGGGCGATCGCCCCCACTAGGGATAATCCCTGCCATGTCATCTGCGGATGGGGATGCGTCCACTGCTCGGGCGGCAGCGGCACTAGGGGAGAAAGTTGGGGAGGCACCTGCACCCACGCCAATTTTCGTGAGCGGCGGTGGGGCTGACGCAGCACAACCATCAGCCACAGGCTGAGGTTCGAGGAGGCCGGGCGGGGCTGATCGGGCTCGATCGCCAGTGGGGTGAGGATTGGCAGGATGCTGGTTTCTACTGCGTGGGCGAGCCAGTCTTGCTGTGGGGCAGACAGGTCGGCATAGTCCTGCAAGTGCATGCCGGCTGAGCTGAGTTGAGGGTGCAGCACAGTCTGCCAATGGTGCTGCTGCTGCTCTATCATGGGGCGCAGGTGGCGGTGAATGGCGGTCAACTGCTGCCGGAGGGTGAGGCCATCGGGCGATCGCTGCGACAGCCCCGCGGCCAGCTTTTGCTTTAGCCCTGCCACCCTCACCATAAAGAACTCATCTAGGTTTTGGCTAAAGGTAGCAATCAGCGCCACCCGCTCCAGCAACGGCGTGCGGCGATCCATCGCGTCATGCAGCACCCGGCGGTTAAACTCCAGCCAGCTAATATCGCGGTTCAGCAAATAGTGGGAATCTGTTGACGCTGCGCTAGCAGCCTGCTCTGCTTTGGGCATGAGACTCGTCGCCCTTGATATACCAAGAGGGTCATCGCAGTTAGACTAAATTCTGCGAATTCTGGGAAATAGCAATCTTAATCTTGTTTGAAGACTTACGCCTAGAGCGCGTTTCAAAAAAGAGTAGTCATCCCCCGGTTGAGAAGCGTTTGAGCATGGGACTCAGGCGTTAGGGTATGGAGTGCATCTCTGAATTGACTGGGATTGTACGTTCTAAGCTGACCACCCCGTTGTAAAGTATCGCCATATTACCCTCTCTTAACCGAATGTGCCGTCGGGATAAGCCCAAACCCGTTGAACCTAAGCTGAGAGCGATCTACTGTTTTGCAGATTATTTTGCAGAAGGGCGATCGCCCTCCCAAACTGCTGCAACCCCAGCAGTGTCAGCGTACTGGATGCTGTACTCTAATGAGCATTCCACCTGGTTAATTCAGGGGTAGTCCCCACTTGAGCGATGCTTTCGAAGCAGGGCGATCATATTCACCCCCTGCCAAAATCCTGACCTCAAGACCACCACCCATTCAGGATGAGTTCCATGAGTCTATTTGAGAAAGAGCGGATTTTAGTCCCAATTGATTTTTCAGATATTTCGTTTCAAGCGTTGCGAGAAGCTATTGACTTTACGGCCGACCCGAGTCGGGTCTATGTGCTGCACGTGGTGCCCGAGTTAGAGGCCACCGACCCCGGCATGATTTGGCAGAGCGTCAGCAGCGACAGCCGCAAAGAGCATGTGCAAAAAGCGTTTGACAGCAAAATGGAAGAGTTGGGGCTCAGTGGCGTTCACTTCAGCACGGCAGTGGGCAACCCTAGCTCTGAAATTATTGACTATGCCACAACCCAAGGGATTGACCTAATCGTGCTGCCCTCGAAGGGCAAAACCGGGATTGAGCGGTTTTTGCTGGGGTCAGTTGCCGAACGCGTGGTGCGCCATGCCCACTGTCCGGTGTTGGTGCTGCGGAGCTAGGCAGCGGCTGTCGGGTAAATGCGCAGGGATGTGAACGCAGGAATGTGAATCGAATCCACAGTGAGACTGAGTTTTCACCCGACAAGCGACGATGTTAGTCCATCAGAAGTCCACCAAAACTCATTAAAGTCGATATCACGTGCTGCCGATAAAGGGCGTGGCCCAGACGTGCCAATTCTCTTTGTTGAAGGGCGATCGCCAGCGGTTAATCAACGCCGACTCTAAAACTTGACGGGGACGAGTCGCCGCCGGAGCCCCATGCCAAAACGCAATGCCCAACTGCGTGGGCAGGTTGTGTTCTACATGGGCTTGTCGATAGTTGAGGAGATAGCGCTTGCAGTCATGCTCCCCTTTCCAGCGTTGATTCGACTTCACCGTTTCGCCGACGTAGAGCAGCAGTGAACTGTCATAGTCGATCACAAAATACAGCGCCGAGACGCCTGCATCGGCGGCACGCCAGCGCCAAAACTCAATGTTTTGCTGGGGTAGATCAAAGGGGTTGATCGCGTCTGCCGTTGGGGTTTGGGTGGGCTGCACCGTCTGGGGAGGTTCTGCTGCAAACAGCGACCCCTGTTTGGGTGGCCGGTGCAATCGCACCTGCTGCTGAAACTGCCCGACTCGCTGCTTCCAGTCTGTGAGAGCCGCTTGGCTCATGGTGAGGGTTTTGGGCACCACCCGATAGCTGCCGCCTGCTTCTGCTGCTGAGAATAGGGAGGGCTGATAGTCGGTCATGGGGCTCTACACTCCAAAACATTCTGTGGACAGGGTTTCCCCTGCCTCAAACACTTTTAAGGCCGAGATAGCCGTCGTCTTTTAGCTTAGGGTCAAACCGGAGGGGAATCGCAACACCCCGCGCTTTGAGAGTATCGAGGATGGTGGCTTCAACTCGGCGGGCGATCGCCTTGAGGGTTTTGGCTTTGTCTCGGTCTTCACTAGCGGCATAGGCGGCGTGATCTGCCTCAGTCATGTAAGGGCGCACGTCGATGTCTTGAGTCCACAGGGCGATCGCCCCCGCCTCATTGCCGGGAGGAACGCTGCCGTTTTCCGCAATCCACGCCTGGCTCATGTCGTCGAGTGCCGCGCGACTGGGACGGTCGATCGTCTGCAGCTTAAGCCAATAGCAGTGGTGGGGCTGTCGCACCAAATGCTGCTTGAGGCTCATGGCAATATCTCGCGAATAGCCGACAAACTGGAGCGATCGCTCCTGATCAAAAATGGCGTATACCCCAATCTTTCCCACCAAGTCCGGCGGCAACTGTCCTTCATCATCGATATAGGGCAGCCAGGGAAGCTGTGCCAGAGACGGCGCATCAGCAATGGGAGATCCAGAAGTCATAGGCAGTGTAAGGATGTAACGGCGGTGATGCGTGTGCGCCTGTTTAGCCACGGCAATGAAGATGGGCGATGATCGCGCTCCACTCACCCTCTTCCCGCGCGGGGTTGGCATAGCGTTGTTGCATACGGGTTCTACCATACACCGCCAGCTCTGCGCCTGGGGAGAGGACGATACAATTCACCATAGGCTGCGGATTGCGGCTAGACAGCTCTCTATTGGAGGGTGGCATCCGGCTTCCAAAAATGTCCATTCGACCAAGCTCCAAAGCCAGGCTGCCCGTATCGCAGGCAATACGGCTGAATTAGCGCAGTGGCTCAGGCGACCTGGCGATCGCCCACCATGCTCAACGCAACGGCCTCGGCCACTTTAATGCCGTCAATGCCAGCAGAGAGAATGCCACCCGCGTAGCCTGCCCCTTCCCCCGCCGGATATAGCCCTTCTGTATTTAGGCTTTGATAATCGGCTCCGCGCTTAATGCGAATGGGGGACGAGGTGCGCGTTTCTACCCCGGTAAGCATGGCATCGGGCATCGCAAAGCCGTGGATTTGGTTGTCGAAAGCTGGTAAGGCTTCGCGGATGGCGGCGATCGCATAGTCTGGCAAGCTCTGGCTCAAATCCCCTAACCTCACTCCCGGCGTGTAGGAGGGTCGCACTGTCCCAAAGTCCTGCGAGGGTCGATTGGCGAGAAAATCTCCCACGAGCTGCCCTGGCGCATCATAGGTGCCCCCGCCTAGCTCAAAGGCGCGTTCTTCAAGGCGACGCTGCAAGGCAATCCCCGCTAGGGGATGACCGGGGTAATCCTCAGGAGTAATGCCCACGACGATCGCGCTGTTGGCGTTGCGCTCATTGCGGGAATATTGACTCATCCCATTGGTGACCAGTCGTCCGGGTTCCGATGCGGCAGCCACCACCAGCCCACCCGGGCACATGCAAAAGCTGTAGACCGACCGACCATTTTGGCAGTGATGCACCAGCTTATAATCGGCAGCCCCCAAGAGTTTATGACCCGCGCGATCGCCAAACCGACAGCGATCAATCAGCCGTTGGGGATGCTCAATGCGAAATCCAATCGAAAACGGTTTAGGCTCGATATAAACCCCGCGATCAAACAGCATTTGAAACGTATCGCGAGCACTGTGACCCACCGCCAGCACCACATGATGGCTCGCAATCACCTCTCCATTGGCTAAGGTCACGCCCTGCACTCGCCCCTGTTCAACCTGAAGATTCGTCACTCGGCTTTGAAAGCGAATTTCGCCGCCTAGGGCCTCGATGCGAGCGCGCAGGCTTTGGACGATGCCCACCAGTTTGAAGGTGCCGATGTGGGGCTTGTTGACGTACAGAATCTCGGGTGACGCCCCCGAGTTGACCAGCTCCGTCAGCACCTTCCGTCCATAGTGATTGGAATCTCTCACCTGGCTATAGAGCTTGCCGTCCGAAAACGTGCCCGCCCCGCCCTCGCCAAACTGCGCGTTTGATTCGGGGTTTAACCCGTTTTTCTTTTTCCAAAAGGCAAAGGTGTCTGCGGTGCGATCGCGCACGGCTTTTCCCCGCTCCAACAAAATAGGGCGAAACCCCATTTGCGCGAGCATCAACCCTGCAAACATTCCGCAAGGGCCAGCCCCAATCACAATGGGACGGTGTGCCAGATCGGGAGGAGCCTGCGTCACCAAGTGATAGCTCATATCTGGCGTGGGCATCACATGGGGATCTTTTTTGAATCGCTGCAGCAGATGCTGTTCTTGAGTGGTCTCAATATCGACGATGTAGACCAGCAAGATGTTGTCTTTCTTCCGAGCATCGTAACTGCGCTTGAAGATGGAGTAGCTCAGCAACGCGTCGGGAGCAAGGTGCAGCTTCTTTAGAATGGCCGCCTCGACCGCATCATCACCATGGTCAAGCGGCAGCTTTATTTCAGTAAGTCTTAGCATGGTCAACGGTTAAGCGGCAGCAGAATTTAGAAACAGAATTAGGAAACAGCGTTTAGGACAAGACAACGGCATTCGTCTAGGCGTCCTTTTGGGCGTCTATGCAGAAAGATCAAAGAGGGCAGCGAGTGGATTAGAGACGGATTGGAAACATCTAGGATGAAACCTTTGCTGCGTAGGAGTTCCACACTATTCAATCTACCAAAAGCAAGCAATCAACCTGCACTCGCTGAACTGGCACTCGCTCAACTGGCGCTGTGAGCGCTATGGTCAGCAAAACAGGGGCTGTTCTATTCTGACGTTTGTCCTTGCGTTTGTACCCTATTCATTCAGTCCAGCGCAGAGTCAGTCCAGCGCAGAATCAATACAGCTCATATTTCATGAGCTGACAGGGCAATGTTCCGTTGTATACGGCCATTCGTTGAGATGACTTGAGCCCAATGGACTGCGCCAGTTCCTTGTTGCCACTCAGCACAAAGGCCGTCCACCCCTTAAAGCGCTGTTTTAACACGTCGCCCAGCTGTTTATAGAACGCTCCCAAATCGCTGTCTTTACCCAAGCGTTCGCCATAGGGCGGGTTGCAGAGGACAACGCCGCTGTCGGTGGGAGCAACCACGTCAGCCAAGTCGATTTGCGCGAAATAGACTTGGTTGCGTACGCCACAATTGGTGGCATTGGCGATCGCCTGCTCAATTACTGCTGCATCGCGATCGCTCCCCCAAATCGGTGCAGATAGACTGTCGCGCTGGCTGTCTTCCGCCTCTTGCATCAGGCGTTCTAGCAGCGGCAGGTCGGCGTCTAACCAGGTTTCAAACCCAAACTGTTCTCGAAACAGCCCGGGGGCAACATTGAGAGCCTTTAAGCTGGCTTCTAAGGGCAATGTGCCCGACCCACATAGCGGATCGTAAAACATCTGCTCTGGCTGCCAGCCGGATAGTTGAATCAACGCGGCCGCCAGCGATTCTTTTAGCGGAGCCGCGCCCACGGCAGGGCGATAGCCTCGGCGGTGCAGGCTTTTGCCAGAACTGTCAAGGCTCACGGTGCAGACACCCTGATGAATATGAACGTTGATTTGCACATCGGGCGTTTGCAGTTCTACATCGGAGCGATCGCCCAACCGATCTTGCTGCTGATCCACCACTGCCTTCTTCACCTGAAGCGCCGTGAAGTGCGTATGGTTTAGCTGCGCGCTTTTGCCCGTCGCATTCACGGCCAGCGTGAGATCTGGCGTGAGATAGATGCCCCAATCAATGGTCTGAATCCCCCGATAGAGATCGTCTGCATCCTGACAGGGAAACTCGTGCAGCTTCATCAAAATGCGAAACGGTAGTCTTGCCCAAAGATTAATGGAGTAAAGCAGCGTGCGATCGCCCGCAAACGCCACCCCACAAAAACCCGGCTCCACATTATGGGCACCCAGTTGCGCTAACTCTTGCGCTGCCAATGCTTCCAAGCCCCGAGCAACGGTTGCAAAATATTGATTCATACCCTCAGTCAACGTTAATGCGGCTCACCTCGTGACCAAAATCTAAATCCTGGCCAATCCAAAGGTTGCGATTCTGAACCCTAACGATAACGCCAATTCAGGCCAGTGGGGCTACAAGGTACTATTTCACGAGTTGAGGCAAATCGCTATTTTGAATGTTTGGCGTTACTGAATCCTAGTATGAACCTACCCGATTTACCCTTACCCTGGCCCTATTCAAGAGGAGGGGGACATGTTCTCCGCCTCTCTTCTAAAGAAGGATTGGGGATGAAGGTCATTCATATCTATATTCAGCAACGTTCATACTCCCATGAACATAATTCTGGCGTTGCATAATGAGGATATGAAATCAGGGTAAAATCCATGGAATGTCCCGAATGTGGCTCGACTAACATCAGTAGGAACGGGAAGCAAAGAGGTAAACAAAATTACCTCTGCAAAGACTGTCGGCGGCAATTC
>JBGTOF010000187.1:0-16275 GCA_041742695.1 Elainellales cyanobacterium
GCACCCACTGCCCGCGCTACATGGCTGACCACTCGCAATACCCGCTCAGGAGGCACGGCCTGGGTTTGCGTCGCAATATATTCAAAAGCATAGGCCAGCAGCCCATCCCCGGCCAAAATGGCAATATCTTCGCCATAGACCTTATGGTTTGTGGGCTTGCCTCGCCGAACGTCGTCATTATCCATTGCCGGCAGATCATCATGAATCAGCGACATGGTGTGGATCATTTCTAGGGCGCAGGCCGTGGGCATCGCCATCTCCACGGTGCCGCCCAGCAGGTTGCAGGTCGCAAGGCAAAGAATAGGGCGCAGCCGCTTGCCGCCCGCCATCAGCGAGTAGCGCATCGCTTCATAGATGGTGGGGGGATATTCCACCGTGACCGACTGATCTAAAGCAGCTTCAACTAATTGCTGTTGCTGCCGCAGATAAACCGACAAATTGAAGGTGGCGGCGGTAGACGTCATGGAACCGGTAGGATCGTGCAAACTTTCCATGCTATTACTGGGCTAACCCGATCGCCCTTAACTTTATCGCGGAATGGGGCACTTCGACGGGGCTATTTTTAGGGTTCAGCCCTGAGAAGTGAAGGATTTTTAGTTTGACCAATGGCATCCCAGAGACTGGCGGGGTTGAGCCTGCCCTGAGTTTAGTTGGGCTCTCGCTCCAGCAAACGGCGGCGATAGCTCCATACGGTGTTGTAAAGCAGCATCGTCACAGTCATCGGGCCAATGCCGCCCGGGACGGGCGTAATCCATGAAGCCGTTGCCGCTACTGCATCGTAGTCTACATCTCCCACCAGGCGACTGCCGTTCTCACTGTCTATGCGGTTGATGCCAACATCTACCACGACGGCTCCGGGCTTCACCATGTCGGCGGTGATAAACCCTGGCTTGCCAATGGCAGCCACTAGCACATCAGCCTGGTGGGTCACGGCGGCGAGATCTGTGGTGCGGGAATGGGCGATCGCCACCGTTGCATTTTTTTCAACCAGCATTAGCGCCACGGGCTTGCCCACCAAGATGCTGCGCCCCACCACCACCGCCTGCTTACCGGCGAGGGGAATCTGATGAGCCGCCAGCAGATGCATCACGCCAGCGGGCGTACAGCTCCGCAATCCGGGCTCGCCTCGCACCAGTCGTCCTAAATTGACCGGGTGCAGCCCATCAGCATCTTTGTCAGGATGAATGTGATTGAGCAGCGCGACCGAATCTAAATGTGACGGCAGGGGCAACTGCACCAAAATGCCGTCTACCCGATCATCCTGATTCAACTCGCTAATCACCTGCATCAGCGTCTCTTGCGCCACATCAACCGGAAAATGCGTGCCAAAAGAGGCAATCCCCGCGCGCTCGCAGGCTCGCTCTTTGTTTCGCACATAGGCCGCACTCGCGGGATTGTCGCCCACCATCAACACGGCCAATCCGGGTGCTCGGTGTCCCTGGTTCACCCAGCCCGCAACCTCCTGCGCCAATTCTGCCTGCATGGTCTGCGCCAGCGCCTTGCCGTCCAAAATCTCTGCCCTGTTGGTCATTAATCGCACACCTCATCACATTGGGGGACTCATGCAGCAGCATACACATAAGCCTATCCCTTCGGTATAGCCTCCCTATTCCGACTTATGGCGAAAACTCGCCAAATTTACAAAAAATCATGCACTCTGGGCAGCACCTGGGACGGGTCGTGACCTAAGTTTCCAAGATTAGAAGCCTCCAATACTAGAAGAAGGAGGGTGAAAAGAAACAACGCTAGCGAACTGATGTCTAGCCAACCAAATACTGTGGAATCTATGCGTGAAATCTATGTAATGGTGGGGAACTGACGCAGCCTGAATTTCACTGCATTGTATCCATCAATTAACGCTGCAAGCGCTTACCATATAAAGAATTCGTGAGGGTGTAGTTCACCTGTTCCCACCTGCCGATGAGCAAGTTTCCCGCCAGAAAACCGAGCCGCACACCCAAGCCCTCAACTCGCCGGATGAGAAGACGGCGATCGCCCTTTATCTGGCTTTTCTGGCTGGCGGTGCTCTGTGTATTTTTAAGCTTGGTGCTGACCTCGCCGCTGCGGCTGTTGGCGCTCACGGCAATGCGGCAACCCCTAACCGTGCAAGATGTTGTGCAAACATCGCTGCTAGTTGATCAGGAGGTATATCTGCAAGGTCAAGTGGGCGATCGCGCCCCTCTGCTCACCGGGCAGGTGTATGAATTGAGAGATGCAACGGGAATACTCTGGATTCTATCTCCTCAGGCGACCCTACAAACTGGGGAGCAGGTCACAATTAGGGGTAAGGTTCGACGAGAGTCGTTTACCATCGAAGACCAGCAGATGACTGAGATTTATATAGAAGAACTGCGTGTGCTGGGTAGTCCTTAACAGGTCATGATTTTAAGACCACTATTTAAGTGATGTGGGTGATGATAGAACCTGGGCGATCGCCCTCGTTTGGCTAACGATTCCGCCACCTGCACGTAACAGCGCTACGCTGAAGTCCTAAATTCCAAATCTTTAACGTTAAATCCTTCATCCCTTGTCCTCTATCTCCCACCGCCGCTCTCTTGCCGATGTGCTGCCGGGCATTCGCCTCAACCGGCAGCAGCGTAAGGCGCTGCGCGAGCTAGAGGCGTTTACCCAGAGCCGCGACAAGCTTTATTTGCTCACGGGCTATGCCGGGACGGGCAAAACCACCCTGCTGCAAGCGCTGCTCAAACGGATGCGCGCCGAGGGCGACAACCGCAAAATTGTGTTTACGGCCTTTAGCAATAAGGCGACCAAGGTGTTGGAAAATATGGCCACGCAGTGGGAGCTCAACACAGACTGCATGACCTGTTGCAAACTGCTGGGGCTAAAGCCTGATATTGACACCACATCGGGCAAGCAAGTGTTTCGTTCTGATCCCAAGAGCGAAACTCATATTCATCGCTATCAGCTCGTGGTGGTTGATGAAGCGTCGATGATCAACGCAGAGCTGTGGAATTTGCTGGCAAGCTCGGTGATGGATCTACTGTCCTCGACGCAGCTGCTGTTCGTGGGAGATGTGGCGCAACTGCCCCCCGTTGGCGAATCCCAGTCACGCGTGTTTCAGGAGATCGGCGATCGCTCCGATCTCACAGAGGTGGTGCGCTATGGTGGGGCGATCGCCCTGTTGGCTGAGTCGATTCGCAACAATCTAGAGTCGGCCTACCTTCCCCCGTTTCGTGCGGATGTCAATGGCGATCGCACCGAAGGCGTGCTTACCCCCACCCGTTCAGAGTGGGAAAAGCTGTTGGTTCGGGCCTTTCAAAGCGACACGTATCGCGCCGACCCCGACTATGTGCGCGCCCTAGCTTACACCAACCGCCGCGTAGATGCCCTCAACCACATCATCCGCACAGCCATCTATGGCGAAGGCACGCCCCGCTTTATGGAAGGAGAACGGCTCGTGGCTAATAGCCCCTGCATGGCAGGCGACATGCTGCTGATGCAAACCTCTGCCGAGTGTGAAGTGCTCAACATCACCCACACTACCTTTGGTCCCTGGCAAGTCTGGGCGTTGCAGGTGTTTACAGACGACGGCTACCCCCGCACCGTCAACGTGCTGCACGAGGCCAGCCAAGCAGACTATGCCAAGCTGCTCAAGCTCTACGCCGAAGAAAAGCGCTGGCAAGAATTTTGGGATCTCAAATCCCTGTTTGCCAACCTCAGCTATGCCTACTGCCTAACCATCCATAAATCTCAAGGATCCACATTTCAAAACGTATTTGTGGACGTGCCCAACGCCTTGATCAACCGCAACATCCGGGAGCGGAATCAGCTGCTGTATGTAGCCATTACCCGCTCGGCTAAGCGTCTATTTGTCTATGCATAAATGAGATACGTGAGATGAGATACATAAGATCTGGTGCTGTTCTCTAAGCCGTCAGCAAGACATCGGTATGATGGTAGGTAGGCGGCATTTGTTCTATGCATTCCCCACCTGATGGGTTTCAGCGCCACACCCGTCCCCTCCTTCACCCCCTGCCGATCCATGCTCGTTCACTTCAACATTCTGCGACAGACTGCCGAAACCGCACCCCATAGTCACACCTATTCACTAGAGGTAGAGCCCAGCAGCACCATCCTAGATTGCCTCAACCGCATCAAGTGGGAGCAAGACGGCACCCTCGCATTTCGCAAAAACTGCCGCAACACCATCTGTGGCAGTTGCTCAATGCGGATTAATGGGCGATCGGCGTTGGCTTGCAAAGAAAATGTAGGTCAGGAATTGGCGCGGTTGCAGGGAATTCAGGCGTTCTCTTCTGAGAGCAGCGAACCCCATCATGGCACTCAATCGCCTGAAACCGATATTCCAACCTTTACGATAGCGCCAATGGGCAACATGCCCGTGATCAAGGATTTAGTGGTGGATATGCAGCCCTTTTGGGACAACCTTGAGGCAGTTGATCCCTATGTCAGCACTGAGGCGCGGCAGGTGCCAGAACGCGAGTTCTTGCAAACGCCGGAGGAGCGCGATCGCCTCAATCAAACCGGCAACTGTATCCTCTGCGGCGCTTGCTATTCGGAATGCAATGCGCGGGAAACCAACCCCGAGTTTGTGGGGCCTCATGCTCTAGCGAAAGCATGGCGCATGGTGGCAGACTCGCGAGACGATCGCACCGCTGAGCGATTGAGCCAGTACAACGATACCAGCGGAGTTTGGGGTTGCACCCGCTGCTACTACTGCAACTCCGTGTGTCCGATGGAGGTAGCCCCGATGGATCAAATCGGGTACATAAAGCAGACTATTCTGGCTACCCATGATGACCAAGCCAGTCGCGCCATCCGACACCGCAAAGTGATGGTAGACATGGTGAAAACAGGCGGGTGGATCGATGAGCGTCAGTTTGGGTTCAAGGTCGTGGGCAATTCGCTACGGGATATCCGCGGCCTTGCGAGCTTAGTGCCGCTGGGGTTGCGACTGCTGGCGCGGGGCAAGCTGCCCATGACCTTTGAACCCTCTGAAGGGACATCAGAAGTGCGATCGCTCATTCATGCAGTTCAAGCTTTAGAATCAAAATCGCAAGCGTCGCCTCCGCCTGGGCCTCCCGCTGAAAGGCAGACTCAAGCAAATTCCTCTACGTCTGCTGCAAGTTCTACCCCGTCAAATTTATCTTGGGTTCCTGCTATGCCTTCCGAAGACTCTGTATCCTCACCCTCTGTAGCCCCCGTCACGACTCCGGTGGAGCCAAGCCCCGCTTTTGGCTGGACAGCTTATGCAGAGCAAATCAACGGTCGATTTGCCATGATTGGGTTTGTGTCGCTGCTGCTGCTAGAGCTGTTTACTCGGCAAGATTTCTTTACCTGGCTGGGATGGCGTTAAAACAGCAAGTCCACAGTGCGAGTCTCTGCAAACAAAGCTTGCTCTTGAGAACTGGATAGAGCACCTTACCCCATTTAGCATTGACCTCAAAAAGCCCTTAATGGGCCGCACGCGTCGCGTACGGCCCATTAAGGGCTTGAGTATATTTAGGGCTAGTTTAAGGATTTCTTCAAGAGTTGAAGGCCTTTTTTAACCCGACGGGATACAGTGACAGCGCTGATGCCCAGCCGCTCTGCAGTTTCTTTTTGGGTCAGGTCATATAAAAACACAAACTCTAGAACCTCTCGGGTTCGCGTTTCGAGTTGGACAAGCGCTTGCTGGAGACGAATCTGGTCTTCTTGGGCGAGCTGAAAGCTGCGGTACTGAGGATCGGGAAGAAGATCGCCCAAGGTGGAGCAGTCTTCCTCATCTCTCAGTGGTGCATCTAGGCTCAGCGGAGAGCGGTTGCGGTAGGCCAGTGTGATTTCTTGCCATTCGTGTAGGGGAATTTGCAAACCAGCCGCCACTTCTGCGTCTGTTGGGGGGCGATTGAGAGATGCTTGCAACTCTTTAGAAATAGCAGAGGCCTGATGCTGAATGGCCTGCCATCGGCGGGGAATCCGCACGGGGGAACCCTTGTCGCGTAGATAGTGTTGAATTTCGCCACGAATGTAGGGAATAGCAAACGAGCTAAAGGCATGCCCTTTTGACATGTCAAACCGCTCAATAGCGCGGATTAAGCCGAGGCTGCCCACTTGGAGCAGGTCGTCAAAGCTTTCGGTGCATTGATTAACCCAGTGATGTGCTTCCTTCCGCACTAGGCCAATGTTAAGGCTGACCAAGCGATTGCGAAGCTCTAAGCTTGGATTGTCCTGATAGGCTCGCAAAAGTTGTAGGGATGTATTCTTTAGTTCGCTGTCAATCAAGATAGCCATGACGATGTCCAGGTTGCGACGGTAGAAGACCATAACGGTTTGTCGGATGCATGTCTGCGATCGCCCTCGGCATATCAAGCATCAATATGCGTTGGCTGCCAATGGCAGAGTGCGGCTCGACAAGTTTGGCCGGGCTGGGCCAGGCATAGAATTAGATATGCCGTTTCAATGACTCAACCTAGCGACTGCTAAGGTGCACATCAAACTTATTTCTTCGGCCCCTATGCAACAACGGCAATTTTACTGAAGTGCAGCCCTTGAAGTTGGGTAGCTCAGCAAGATACGGAGTAGTTTTGAAGCAAGAATAATAGTTTTGCATAAAGCAGCTTCTTCAATTGCAATGCTTGGCTCAACTCGATCAAAGGCTTAAAAAAACACCGTCGTTAGGACAAGGGTAACCTCTAGGAAACGTATAAAATCACACAACAGGAAGACCACTGAACACACTAAGGGCAGGGAAGCAGGGTGGCCCAACGCCAGCCATCTGCACTCATAACCGCTGTTTAAGGCAACCTAAATTTGACCTCAAATCAACATAGCTATGAGAATGCCATTGATTTGGAACGCTTGAAGAATCGTGCCGAGAAACTTCAAGGAAATGAGATAAACCCAGTTGATTTATCAAGAGAGAGTTAAGCCGTAGGAGCTGACGCAACCCGTAGGATTAGGCGAGATAGGCTTGCCGGGAGGGCAAATCTCTTCTCACTCCGCTCAGACGCGTTTGGACTGATTAGGTGCCCTTCTTCCTACCAAAGAAGAAGATAGAGGGTATTTAGGATGGATGCCACGGCGATCGCCCATCGTATTCCGATTCAGATTTTATCTAGTCTGGCCCAATTCCGAAAGGCTGCCGAGATTTCTCGATCGGGAGGGTAAGCCCGTGCAGCAGCGCTCAAGGAAACCAAAATAGTTTGTTAAGCCCTGTATCCACTGCTCTGAAGCGAATGGGGGCATGTCGAGTTTGTATAGAGCGAGAGGGTTTAAGGTAGAGGCGGGGCCGTAACATTGCGCAACGACTGAAGAAGAAAACTTTGCCGCAACTTCAATCCGTTGCAAAATCGGCAACTATGTTCTGACAACAGACGTCACCGCTTAGAGTAGGGTGACAGTGGTGATAGGGTCGTAGAGCATCTTAAAGTTTGATCTAAACTGGGGTATCGCGACTAAGCCGTGGGCCTTGGCCGCATCTTGCTCCCGACTCGCATCTCATCGCGATTTAACGTCTTGCCTTTCAGCGTGACCATGACTTATTACTTTGCCAATCGAACGCTACCTGGACCCCTGCGTGAGCCGATGATTTGGGGGGCGATCGCCTCTGTGGGCATCCATAGTCTAATGTGGCTGGTGCTGCCTCTGCTGCCCTCTCGAGCAGAGGCAACCGAAGACCAAATTCAGCGCCCGGTGGACTTGATTGAGCTGTCGCCTGTGGAGCAAAGTCGGCTGCCGGATGTGCTGATTCAAGAGAATCAGATGCAAAATCAAATACCTGAAGGAACTGCGGATTTTGGTGACTTTTTTGGGATGCAGCCACCTGGGCTATCAATGAGCCCTATTCCTGGTCAGACGCCAGCACGGCTGACTCCCACCCTGCCGCCCTTTTTTGTGCCGCCCCCTCCGCCTGCTGCGTCTTCAACACCGTTTCAATTGCCGCCGTCGCGCTTTCCGCCTCTGGGGTCACGCTCTACAGCGCCTATTACGCCGCCCCTGAGACCTACTCCAGTAAGACCCAACTTAGAGCGGCAGCTTGAGGTTGAACGTGAAGCTCTGAATTCTCCACCCGCTGAGGCGACTCCTACGCCTCAGCTAACCCCTGGAACCACACCGCCAGAACTTGAACCGGGCGCGGCAGATTTGCAAACCACGCCTGCTACACCGGCTAACCCTAGCCCGTCCCCCTCTGATGTTGCCGCCAATGAGGGCGAGGCTGCCAACGGCCCAGAAGTGTTGGAGCGATCGCCCGAGTTAACTCAAACGCTGCTAGCAGATGTAGAGGCAAATCCTGAACTCTATGCCTATAGCGACAGTGGCACCACAACAGACGAAACCACCGAAAGTTATCTTGGCTGGCTGGCTATTGCCAGCGAATGGATGGGTGAGGACTATGACCCAGCTGATTATGGAGCCGATGCTCCGGTTCGCAATATCACGGCAACGGTGCCCCAGCAAGCTTGCGTGATCGGCGAGCTAGATCAGGTACAGCCTGCCATTGTGGGGCTTGCGGTGGATGCAGACGGGCAACTGGTCGATGAGCCGCCGCCTACGCTGCTGCGGAGTACCGGGTATGAATTTTTGAATCGTCGGGCGATGACCCAGGCAATGCTCCTATCCTTTGAGGGAACCGGGATTCGGCAAGCTGTGCGGGTTGAAGTCAACTTTGTGCAGGCTGACGCCTGTGATGACGTGGAAGAGGTGGCGAGTGCCCCCATAAGTACTGCCCGGGCGGAAAGCGGGAATTTGAGATTGTAGGAGAAAGGGAACTAGGGTTTGGGGGTTCAATCCCGTATTAAACCTGGGGACAGATAGATTCTTGGAAGTTATATGGGCAGAGTAGACGCACCAAAAAATATGTGATGTCCACTACCCATTTGCGGAGCAGAATCTCTCACTTCGCGACACCCATTGTTCAAGAATGATGCGGTAGAGTGGGAAGGTTGTTTGTCTATCGACCGAGTCTGCCCTGAGATGTATATGCATAGGGCCGTACGAGGGTTCGTCTAACCATATGGGATCGCCCAATTCTTCAAACGTGCCGCTGGTATATCGTCAGTCGAAGCGGGTTCGCCGCAAGCGGTTTCCGCTGGTGCGACTGGGCCTGCTGACGCTGCTACTGGCGATCGCCCTGCGCCAGGGCCAACTTTGGATTATGCAGCCCCAAGCCATTTTGGTGTTGGGCGGATCTCCAGAGCGCGAGCAATTTGCGGCAAGTTTTGCCCAGCACCATCCTCAACTGCCCATTTGGATTTCATCCGGCAGCAATCAAGAATATTCGCAGTGGGTGTTTACTGAGGCAGGTATTGAGGGCGATCGCCTGCATTTGGACTATCGCGCCAGCGACACCGTTACGAACTTCACAACGTTGGTCGATGAATTCAAAGATCAAGATATCTCCAATCTCTATTTAATTACGTCAGATTTTCACATGCGGCGTGCTCGCGTCATTGGGACGATCGTGCTGGGCAGCCGGGGCATTGATTTCAAGCCGGTTCAGGTGCCGTCTTCGCTAGAGACTGAATCGTGGGGCAAGGTGACGCGCGATGCCGTGCGCTCGGTGCTCTGGGTTGCAACAGGACACACAGGCGCGCGTTTGGGACGCCGTTTTGAGTGAAACCCACAAGTTCTGCCTGTGCTTGAAGGAATGTGTGCAGGGTCCGACGGGAGAGAGGCGTTGAATGGAGCCCTAGGGCGTCACTTTAGCTCAAAGATGCTCCTCCTACAGCCTGACTCAGGATGATAAGGCAAGCTGAGCTTGGGATAGGCTCAAACCGCTTGGACTCGAACTAACGTAAACACAATATCACTATCTAGCTATATAGTAGATAAAAGACGTGCTTGAGCCCATAGATCGAGAGTTGCTTGACACCAGCCCACTCTGTCGATCTGCCTATGCTCTGGGCATTGCTATGGTTTAAGCGATCGCCTGCCCGATTGCTATAGCTCCGCGATTTGCTAAATTCACTAAATCAATCGACTCAACAGCTCATTTCTTGAACACCTGAGGACTTTTACCCATGACATCCACTGCAAACCAGGCGATTTCTACCATTGATGCCCAGACGCTGAAAACGCTAATCGACCGAGATTTGGTGACGCTGGTTGATGTGCGCGAACCGGCAGAATTTTCGGGCGATCGCATTCAGGGCTCAACCCTTGCACCCTTGTCTACCTTCAACCCCGACAAGGTCGTTGCTGAGTTGGGCAAGGAGCTGGTGGTGATGTGCCAACCGGGCAATCGGTCAGGACAAGCGGCTCGGGCGCTAGTGGCGGCGGGGCATCCTCAGGTAACCCATCTAGAAGGTGGGCTTAATGCTTGGAAGCAATCAGGGTTATCGACCCTGACTCGCAAGGATGCACCGATCAGCATCATGCGGCAGGTGCAAATCGTAGCCGGATCGCTGATGATGGTAGGGACGGTATTGGGAGCCTCTGTGTCGCCTTGGTTCTTGCTGCTCAGTGGGTTTGTGGGTGCAGGGCTGATGTTTTCTGGTCTCTCGGGCACATGTATGATGGCAACGCTACTAGCCAAGCTCCCCTATAACCAGCCGATGTAACTGTCAAAGCGCTGATTGGGGTTTATATTTTCGTGAAATCCTCATGATGCAAAGGGTTTACAAAAATATCTTGACTAAACGTCATAGGAATTACAGAGGTGGACGCTTTTGGAGAGGCTTAGCCTCCCCAAAAGCGTCCAAGATTCTCAGGATACCCCGCAATATGCGTTAGTCCTGCGTCATTTGACAAATGGAGAGAGCCGTTCTGCCTGTTTCGCGGGCAGGACGGTTTAACAGTGTTTTAGCCCCCCAGCTACAGGGCTGAAACATCGCTACCGAACTCACGGTTACTTCTGCTAATCGATCGGTTGCAATATCCAAGGCTTAGCGAACTAGCTCAAATTGGATAGGGACTTGTTTTCAGCAGAACTACCGCCATTCTGAGCCAACGGCAGGGCGGCCATGCCGGACGCAGGCGCGCGTAAATCCTGCGTGGTTAGCTGTGGAGTTTCGGTGTAGACCGAACTCAGCAGAATGTTTAGCACGCCAGCTTGTTGAGCTTGGGCGATCGCCCGGTGGGTAATTAACTCGCCTACGTTCAAAATCACGTTGTCATGTTGATCCAACACGACGCGGGTCGCAGGCCGTCCCAATGCTCGATCAACCTTGCGCCTTTCATAGGCGACAGTGCTTTGCCTCTGCATTCTCCGATAGGACGCCTGCAGCTGTTGCCAGAACGACTGTGCGCCAGTTTGCAACTGTTCTGCACCCTTCTGAAGCTGCATCCCAATTTCTTGCGCCGCAGACTCTACCCGAGCATTGGCGTTTTGAAAGCTAGTATCAGTTCGGACGCGTGCGGCATCTCCAACGGTTAACCCAACGGCTTCTAGCAGTGCTAATTCGTGATGCTGCTCTCGGGTACGTTGCAAGATGCGCTCGTCTACAATCTGCCCTGGAGCTGCCACAATCAGTCCATCGTGAGTGCGAACCGTCTGCTGAACGCGGTGCCCCAATGCCTGATCGATAGTGAAGCCTGCAAACCAGCGTTGGGTTCGAGTCGATAGCTCATCCGACACGTTGCCACCGGTAGCACGATATAGCTCATCGAGTATGCTGGCATCACGAGCCTGCTGAGCGATCGCTGGCGAAACAGTCTGGCCTGCGGTTACCAATACACCCCCCGTTGGCGTTGCAACGGTCCACTGTGCCTCGCGGTCAGTGGCAAATTCTATCTGCTGCTCTGGCGTGACAATTGAGTTCGTTAGAGAGGCCATCGTGCTACCCTGTGCGCCTGATAGGCGCTGCCTTGCGGCTAGACTAGCGGACCCCAGTTGCTCGTTCAGCTCTGTTGTGGAGGTCTTAAAGCGATCGCCCGTCTCTGACATCGCCAGCTGCAAACGCTCATTCGTGCGCTCGGTTAGGCTACCGCCTACCGCTCGATAGAGTTGATCTAGCACGCCTGCCGATTCAGCTAAATCAGCGTCTACCTTAGATACCACGATTCCAGACGCAATCAGCACCATTCCGTTGGCATCTAGCACGTCCGTCTGTGTAGTTTTGCCTACCACAAAGGCGCGCTGTTCTTCTGTCGTCACGACGGCATTGGTGATGGATTTCGATAGCTGCCGATTGCCGCTTTGTAGCGCGAGTTCGGCCTGCTCACTGGCAGACTGAAACGCCCTGCCCGTATTGTCTGCAGCATCTTGAATCTGCACTGTAGCAGAAAGCATTGCGCCCCGAATGCCGCCCACTTGCTCTTCCATCAGCAGAGCAGTCTCTGGGGGAACAAACGCAACGTCGGTTCCAATACTAAGCGTGTCAGGAGCGGGTACGAACGAGCGCCCGCTGTACATGTCGGCGAATAGCCCGCCCGATACTTCATATCCCTCAATCAATCCTGTTTCGGCATCGACAAACAGATCCAGCATTTGCCCCAAACTGCGCCCATCCGTGGTCATAATGTGGGTGCCACGCAGCACATTGTCTTGCTGCAAAATTCGCCGCATTTCTGGATAAGCTTTGATATTTTTGACGACACTTTTTGCAAGAACCACAATCGCGTCTGGGCCAATGGCTTTTACGTCCTCGAGCGCAATCACTCGAGCATCGCGGAACAATCCGCCTTCGTCAATTAGAAAGCCACTGAGCCGATTGGTTGTGTTGTCAAACAGCAGATCCAACACTCGGCAGAGCTTTTCGCCTGTGTTGTAGGCGATGATCACTCGTCCAATTAAATCGCTTCCCTTGCGCATTTCTCTCTCCTTAAAACAGTGTGTTGGTTTTCTGATGCGTTTCTGATCTGCTATTCCGTCATGGCTGCGTCGTCTATTTATTGTCGTTACACGGATTTCTTCTCGTCAGAACAGCATTTATAAGTTGATTTACAGCTAGATCCATAAGGGCACCTCGATTAATTGCCTCATTGATAATCTTGGGAGCCCAGAACCACTGGAATCTCATTGCCATTCTCAACAAGATTTGTATTTTTCGAGGTGCCCATAAGTTCATTGCACGAGTTAATACATATAAGGATCCATGGCTTTATCTCAGTGCGTCATCCCAGCCCAGAACCTTTGGCACTCATTCTGCTACAAAGATGATCCAAACCAACGTTTACGTGAATCGACTCTATCGACTATCTAACGCTTGATATTTGACATTACTCGCTGACATCATCAGACGAATTGGTGGATGAAGAGCGTTGCGAATCTGTTTGCTCTACTCGTCCACTATCGCGTCCAAACTCAGGAATAAAATTTGTGGTTCCAATGTATTCCAGTGTGCCAATCGCTGCAACACCGGCAATCAAGATTAAACCAACTATCCAACTGTGATCAGTTTGCTTCCCAGCTAATCGAGGCATAGTTTCCTCCTATTCTTTACTTTTGTCTTTTTGTTGTTTGCACTAGTTGTCTGCCCTAGTGCATTGTTCTTTTTGTGCTCTCTTTCAACCTTCTCATTCTTTAAAAAAGGTGAGAGCCAATTAAAAACTCAGTGGTAAGTCAACCCATAAATTAATTTTTGATGGATTGTAGTTTCTCTTATTTAATTAGTATAGAAAAAAAGAGCGATCGCCAAATCGCTAAATAGTATTAACCAGAATAATCAGTTATCCTCCCTAGGACATAGATTTAAAATCACGTTGTTGTTCAGTGGCGATCGCCCTCAAATATTCACCGTTGATTCATCCCGACATCAACTGCTGTATGTTTTGCGCTACTTTGCATCCATCCAATTGGTGCCTGCATTCATTTCTACCCTGAGCGGTACGCTTAAATTGACGGCAGATTCCATCGCCTCGCGAATCTGCGGTTTCAGGTCATCCCACTCGGCAGGATCAATTTCAAATACGAGTTCATCATGCACCTGCAACAGCAGGTTGGCGTTGCGTCCCTTGAGTAGCTCGTGCAGTTGAATCATCGCAAGCTTGATAATGTCAGCGCTTGAGCCTTGGATGGGGGCATTGGCCGAGGCCCGCAGCGACTGAGCATCATATTGATCGCGATAGCGCAGCTTGTCTAAATCGATGCTGTCGGGGTTGCTGCCCCGCAGCGCTTTGAGTCCTTCGCTGTTGAAATTAAAGTAGCGCCGCCGTCCTAGAATTGTCTCGACATAGCCGTGGGCGATCGCCGCCCGCTGCATCTGTTGCAGATAACCAAACACGTTGGAATAACGCTCATAAAAACGGTCAATAAACATCTTGGCCTTGGCATTGCTAAAGCCCGACTCGCGGGCAAAGCGCTGAGCCCCCATGCCATAGATCACGCCGAAGTTAATAGTTTTTGCCAGTCGCCGTTCATCGGCAGTGATGCTGTCTTTTTCAAACAATAGCCGGGCCGTTAGCGCGTGGACATCCTCGTTGTTCTGATAGGTGTCGATCAGAATGGGTTCTTGACTGAGGTGCGCCAAAATCCGCAGCTCAATCTGCGAATAGTCTGCCGCTATCATCAGCCAGCCCTCTTTAGGGATGAAGGCTTGGCGAATCTGACGGCTAAATTCTGTGCGAATGGGAATGTTTTGGAGGTTAGGACTGGAGGACGATAGCCGCCCCGTCGCGGTAATGGTCTGATTAAAGTCGGTGTGAACCCGGTGGGTGTCAGGGCGCACCAGTTGGGGCAAGGCATCCACATAGGTCGATTTGAGCTTCGACAGCTCGCGATAGTCTTTGATGCAGTCGATCACGGGGTGGTCGCCCTCCAGCTTTTCTAGCGTGGCGGCATCGGTAGAATAGCCCGTGGCACGCTTCTTAGACTTGCGTTTGTCTAGTCCTAACGTGTCAAACAGCAGCTCACTCAGTTGCTTGGGCGAGCCTAGGTTGAAGGTGGTGCCCGCTACGTCGTAAGCTTTGGCCTCAATGCGTTGCAGGTCTGTTTCTAGGGATTGGGAGAACGTGCCGAGATACTCTACATTAATGCGAATGCCGGTGTATTCCATCTGCGCCAGCACGGGCTCTAGCGGTTGCTCTACGGCAGTGAGCAGGTCGTAGAGTTGGGGAATGAGGGCTAGTTCTGCCCGCATCAGCGGCACAAGGCCGTAAACGGTGTAGGCGTCGGTACCGCAGTAAAGGGCAGCTTGGGCGATCGCCACACTGGCAAAGGTGTCTCCCTTTTTCACGAGGTCGCTATAGGTTTGGGCTTCAATCCCCAAGTAGCGCATGCCCAAATCGCTGAGATTATGAGTCTTTTCAGGATTCAGCACGTAGCTAGCCAGCATCGTGTCCATCACCACGCCCGTCAGCTCAATGCCCTGGCAGCGCAGCACCAGACGATCAAACTTCGCATTTTGCAACGCTTTGGGGTAGCGCGCATCTTCTAAAATCGGGCGCAGTGCATCAAGCACGGTCTCGCGCGGCAGGTTGGTGCCTTGGGCATGACCGATGGGAATGTAGGCTGTCTCGGTTTCTCCAGTGCCCCAGCAGCAGCCGATTCCCACCAGGGAGGCATCGCGCGGCTCTAACGAAGTGGTTTCGGTATCCCACCCGACGGGGGTTTCGGGATTGGTGCAGGTGGTTAAGGTGTCCACCAAGGCATGCAGCTTGTCCTCGCTATCAATGATTTGCGGGGTTAGCGTTAGGGTTTGCCGAGGCGGGGCGGCGTCGGTTTCTTCGGCAGAGAAGAACCAGAGATCGCCGTCTTCGACGGGCATGGGGGCGGGGGCAGGGGCAGGGGCTGCAGTTGTGGACAGAGCCGCGACGCCGCTAAAGCGATCGCGCAATTTGGGCAACTGCCGCAAAAACTGCTGCAGCTCCAGCGTTTCAAACCACTGGCGCACCGGTTCATCGTCAAAGCCGGTGAGCTTGCAGTCCTCAAGATTGGCATTGACGGGCACATTGAGGTGAATCTGCGCCAGGTATTGCGATCGCAGGGCGTCTTCTTGACCGTTCTCGAGCTTGGTGCGCACTGCCTTTTTGGCAATATCGTCTAAATGCGCATAGATCTGATCCAGGCTAGAGAACTGGGTTAGCAGGTCTATCGCAGTTTTTTCGCCAATGCCTTTGACACCGGGGATGTTGTCAGAACTGTCGCCGCACAGCGCCTTAAAGTCCACCACCTGCGCGGGCTCAACGCCCATTTTTTCCTTGACTTCTGCAGGTCCATACTCCTTGAGCGACGAGGTGCGGCGGAAGGGGTTGGTGCTGAGGTAGAGAACGCTGACGCCAGTCTCACCCTCTATAGGAGCATCGACCAGCTGAAACATGTCGCGATCGCCCGTCAGAATCTTGACCCGATAGCCCTCGGCGCTGGCCTTGCGCGCTAGGGTGCCAATCACATCATCGGCTTCGTATCCGGGCACGGTATAGATCGGCAGGTTCAGCGCC
>JBGTOF010000196.1:0-5267 GCA_041742695.1 Elainellales cyanobacterium
CATGGTGGCCTCTGGGTGGATCTTAGGTGGGCGAGATGGTCGGCAATGAGCTGGAGCAGGCTGTCCCGCTCGTGGGCGGTGGCGGGAGCTGCAAAGTCTTGGCGAACGTGGAGTTCTAGACCGTCGAGAATCTCTAGACGAGTCCAGGTTTGGGGGGTAGATGTTGATGAGGCTGCGAGTGCCGGAGTGGGTGCCGCCAGGGGAGCCTGAAAAGCTGGACTGGCGGATCGTTTAGGCGATTGGTCTGGTGGAGAGGATTCCCTGCGTTGGCCTTTGGCCGGGCCTTGCCCATCGCGAATTTGAGACAAAAACGCCAGCGCCGGGTTCGCGGCCTCCACCGTCAGCTGCACGCCGCCTTGCAGAATGTCCTCTAGCGCCGTATCAGCCTGGCCGCCGATTAGGCTGCCGATGGAGCTGGCGCTATAGCCTTCAGCCAGCAGACGGCGCAGCACTAGCAATTGCAGTAGATGCCGGTAGGTGTACCGGGCTTCTCGTCCCTGCTTGAGGGGCTTATCTAACCATCCCTGAGTGGTGTAGTAACGCACCAGCCGAGGGTTCACCGGCTCTTGCCCGCGATTTCCAGAACTCTGGTCGGGCAAAAACTGGGGTAGCAGGTCGTTGGTCACCTCAACGAAGCGATCTAAAACCATCTCGGGCTGTTGCTGGGCAATCTGTTGCAACATGCTCATAGGCCCATAATAGTCACTTGCAAATTAAACTGTCAATGACGTATTTTTTTGTCACTGTCTTTGGCTAGCTATGGCATCTCCTGTCGTTCTGATCACCGGCTGCTCGTCGGGCATCGGTAAAGTTCTCTGCCAGGCGTTTCATCGGCGGGGCTATCGGGTAGTCGCGACGGCCAGACGACTAGAGGCCATATATGACTTGAAGGCTCACACCGTCATGACCTTGGCTCTGGACGTGACGGACTCAGCAGGCATCCGGCAAGTTATTGAAGCCGTTCTTGCCCAGGAAGGTCGCATTGACCTGCTGGTCAACAATGCTGGCTTTGGACAATTTGGTCCGCTGATGGATCTCACCCCAGCCCAGTTCCAGGCGCAGTTTCTGACCAATGTATTGGCTCCCCTTGAATTGGCGCAGCAGGTAGCCCCGGTGATGAAACAGCAGCGATCGGGCGTCATCGTCAACATCGGTAGCATTTCAGGAGTGGTGACAACGCCTTTTGCCGGGGCTTACTGTGCGTCGAAGGCGGCGTTGCACAGCCTGTCTGAGGCACTACGGATGGAGCTGGCCCCCTTTGGCATTCAGGTGGTAACGGTGCAGCCGGGCGCGATTCAGTCAAATTTTGGCCATGCTGCGGAACAAGGATTAGCAGGGGTGCTGTCGCCAGACTCGTGGTATGCACCGCTGGAGTCAAAGATTCGGGCCAGGGCGGTGTTATCTCAGGCGGAGGCGACGCCAGCGAATAAGTTTGCGGAGCAACTCGTAGCGGCGGTGATCAGGCCGCAGCCACCAATGACCATTCGGTTGGGGAAAAAGAGCGGATGGTTGCCGTTGCTTAAGCAGTTGTTACCGCCCAGGCTGATGGAGTTTTTGCTGAAACGGCAGTTTGGGCTTATGAAAATCCAGCGATGAGGAGTCGCGTCGTAGCTTTTCAGGCACGGGACTAGCGAATTCTCATGATGCAAGAAGAGTTCTATGAATTTAACTGAGCCCCGACTTTGAGCTAAATCTAGCTGCTATCTTGTGATCGCGAGCTATTGCCCAGGGGTGAACGATATGCAGCTTACTCTAGAAGAAGTTCAGCATGCACAGCAGCTTGTTGGAAAATCTAATGCTCCGGAAACCAAGGATATGCAAGGGGCGATCGCAACCCTAGAGCGACACAATGGCGACCTGGAAACCAGTTTCCAAGAGCTATGGCAGGAAGAAGTTGGCGATCTAGGTGCTGCTCATCCAGATGGCAGATCGTTGTGGGAGGTAACGCTCAAGGTCATGCGCCAGGAGGTCTGCGGCGACGAGGGCTTTCGCTCAAAGATGTTGGACTACAACAAGAATCCGGGCAGTGCTTCGGTCTTGACAGGGGCGATTGTGGATCTGGTGGGGTTAACGACGCTGCCAATTAATCCTGCCATTGCAACCATTATCGTGCTCTACATTCTCAAGGTGGGGCTAAATATCTTTTGCGAATATACCGAACCACCAAAGGCTAACGAAGCATCTTGAGGGAGAGTCAAGCGCATATGGCATTTGAGAAGGGGCATGCATTGGTAATTGGGGTGGGGTCTTATCAGCACGCCTCAAAGATGAATGTGCCAATCACGGTGGAAGATGCCCTGGAGGTGGCGGCAGTATTGGGCGATCGCCGCTACTGTGGCTATCGAGAACAGCAGGTGATGGTGCTGCATGACGAGACGGCTACCCGCCAAGGCATTGAGACGGCCCTAGATCAGATGGCCGCGACGCTGACAGAGGAAGATACGTTTTTGCTGTTTTACAGCGGCCATGGCGACTATGGAGAGAATGGCTATTACCTGACGACCTACGACACCCAAATTAATGGGGGCAAAGTAGTGGATGGCAGTGGTCTACATGAGAAGGTACTGCTGGAGAAGGTGCAAGCGCTTCGGGCAAAGCGAGTGTTTTTGATTTTTAATGCTTGCCATGCGGGCGAGGTTTCGCCGAGTTCGTTGGGTGGGGAGTCTGATGATGCTGGGCAGGGCTTGCCCGACCGAACGGCAACGGCTTTGTTGGGGACGGGGGAAGGACGGGTCATTGTCACGGCTTGTCGAGAAAGTCAGCGCTCTTACTTTATGAAAGCGGCAGCGCTGACGTTTTTTACCCAGGCGTTAACAGATGGGTTGCGAGGGAAGGGGATTGAGGCCCGGCGGGGGTATATCAGTATTTTTGATCTATATGAGTATGTGTTTACTGCTGTAGGCGATGAGGTGAAACAGCGGTTTGCGGGGCTGGGCTGGGTGCAGGAGCCAGAGTTAACGATTCAGAAGGGGATTGGGGCTATGGCTGTGGCTTTGCACCGAGGGAAAGCAGCGGGGGAAGAGTTGGGAACTGATGACCGACTGCCAACGTTGGGCGGAGCCGTGCGTGAGGTGGAAACTGTTGATTGTCAGCAGGCATTGCAGCAGATTTTGAGTGGAGAGTGTTCGGCAGGTAGGGATGTGAATGTGGCGGGGCGAGATCAGATTGATTTGAGGGGGGCTCAAGGAGCGATTGTGAACCCAGCGGCGGGAACGGTGATTACGCAGCAGTTTGGGAATACGACAACGGTCAATACAGGTGGGGGCGACTACGCTGGAGGAAATTTGTCCAAATAAGTTGATGAGGTTAGATCTTATTGGCTTTCCTAAATTTGCATAGATGAAGCGGTTCCTGATCGGATGCATTACAGCAGAGACCCTGCTGAGTAAATGTTGCAGGCCTCTGAACATACCTCACGTTAGCGAGAATCGCTACAGTATGTATCTTGGGGAAGCAGATTTTTGGACATTCACCAATAATTAAAAGTCAGCCTGTGGAATATCGGCTTCTATAGGATTGATTACCATAATGTAGACTGGTTTGGAGAAAAGCAAGAATCCTACAGATAAAGCATCTGAATTCTATTTCAGATAAAGACTTGACTATTGCAGCTGATTTAACCGGTTCTGATAACGATCTGTTTCAGCAAGTAAAGGATTAAGACCAAACCACCGACCCTGTGCATCGCGGTACTCATACAAAAACAGGCTGCGCACCAGAATGGTGTAGTCTTCGTCGCCATACACATCCTGGCGCGAGACCGCCTGCAAGAGCAAATCCCACTCCTGGTCGCTGACCAGGCCCATCAGGCTGTCGCGCTCATTGCGAATCACCGCCTCCAGGGTGGCGCGCAAAAAGGGCGGGTCTTGCTTGCGAAGACAGCGGTCCAGCAGCCGAATCAGGTTGCGCATGTGGCCACCGCTGACCTGGCAGAGGCGATCAAGGGTGGCCATTTCATCAAAGACTTTGCCCACCGCATCGATCCGCTGGTTCACGTTTAGCTCAGGGAATGCGCGAATCAGCACCATCTGCCGCAGCAGCGCCATACCCGCTTTGTCGGGGTTGCCTTTGCGATCGCGCACGGGCACCATGGGCAGCACCATGGGGTTGGTGCCAAAGCGGTTCGACAGCCGCACCAGGTCATGCGAAAACATCAGTTCCAGGGGAATGGTGTAGACCATGTGGCAGTCGATCTGCTTGAGATCCTCACCGCGATCAACAAAAATGTACTCCGACTGGAGCCGCCCCTGGGAGCGGAGGGCGCGGTCAATGCGATCGAGGTTATCCATAATCACCACCAGGCGATTTTTGCCCTGGGCCTGGAGGTGATCGTTAGCTGGGGTCAGCAGTTCGTCGTTGATAGAGGTAATGATGCTGCGGGTGCGGGGCTCTAGGGCCTGCCTGAGCTGGCTGCGCATGTCGGGGCTCTGCTTGGCCGAGGCCGTTATGCTGGCAATGCCCGCCGACAAGCCCACGTCGGAGATGTCCATGGGGGTGGAGAGGGTGTCGGCCAGGTTTTGAAACAGACTTTGCAGGTAGGTGGGCTTAGTCGCAATGCCAATGCTGTCCAGATGCTCGCTGATGTTGTGAGCAATGCTGAGCAGGATGTCGGAAACCTCCACATCCGCCATTTCCAGGTCCCTATCAGCTTCAAAATAGACGACTTCGTAGTTCCGTCGTTCTAAGCTATTCTTAAGGCGAAACAGCTCGGTGGACTTACCACCGCCAATATGCCCCGTAAAAATCTGCGTAGTGGGTCGGTCTCGGGCCAAGCGGGCAATCTTGCGCTCCAGCTCCTGCACTATATCGCCGCCGCGGACGGGAGAAAAGTCGATGTAGTAGCGATTGCCTCGCAGAGATTGAGTTGGGTCGCAGGCATCATAAAATTGCTGTAGATCCAATAAGTTTGGGGAGTTTTTACTCTTTCTTTTACCAGATAAAGTGTTTGACTGGAGAGTTTGTTGATTTGTTTTTTTCAACTTCTCTGCGAACTCTTCGTACCTCCCACCAAGTTTTTCAAGGATATCAGCAGTTATCATAGCAAAAGGAAATGAGTGTTTAAATATTTCCTGTTTTCTAGACTGACTTGGATTGTTGAGTAATGCTACAAATTCACGCAAAGAAAGATCTAATCTTTCTGCCAGAAAGCTCGACACTATATCAACAATATTTAAAGTATCACTTGTTGGCAGCGATATTAAGAGTTGTTCCCTAACACCATCAAAAAAGTCATACGATATTGAGTTAGGAGCTTTGTCTTTGAATTG
>JBGTOF010000242.1:0-6400 GCA_041742695.1 Elainellales cyanobacterium
CACGATCATGACCTGGAATTGCATGCATCTCGCACGGATGCTCAAGGAGTCTGGTGGAATCCCGAACGAGGGCAATAACCGTGAGGCATGGAAAGCCGGAGAACGGTTCGGCTTCGAAAACCCGGATGGACAAACGGGATAACAAGGCGCTGCACCGGACGGCAATTCCTGCCGCTGGTGAGCTTGGGCGTTATTCGCCCCAAACCTGCTCAAGCGTATCTTTAAAGTGAAATAGTCCTAATCCATTCCGGTTTACGCTTACGGTTATAACGTGGACTGATTAGACTCTGAGGATTATGGCAGGACATAGTAAATGGGCGAATATCAAGCGGCAGAAAGCGCGGGTTGATGCGGTTAAAGGCAAAGTATTTGCCAAGCTGTCGCGGGAGATTATTGTGGCGGCGCGGCAGGGGGTGCCCGACCCAACAGCCAATTTTCAGCTGCGCACCGCCATTGATAAGGCCAAGGCTGCCGGAGTGCCCAACGATAATATTGATCGGGCGATCGCCAAAGGATCGGGGACGCTCGGTAACGAGGCAGAGCTAGAAGCCATTCGCTACGAAGGCTATGGCCCTGGTGGAGTGGCCATTCTCATCGAAGCGCTGACCGACAACCGCAACCGCACCGCCGCAGATCTGCGTGCTGCGTTTAGCAAACGCGGTGGCAACCTGGGAGAAACGGGCTGCGTCGGCTGGATGTTTGACCAGAAGGGTGTGGTGAGCCTGTATCAGCCGGGGGAGGGCAAAGAGCCAGTCGCCGACTTGGACGAAGAGGCGTTGCTAGAAACCCTAGTCAACGCCGGGGCAGAGACCTATGAGCTCACCGACGTGGATGAAGACACGCCTGGCGCGGAGGTATTGACCGATCCGGCCCAGCTCGAAGCCGTAAGCGATGCCCTGAGTCAGGCAGGCTATGCCATCACCCAGGCCGAGCTGCGATGGATTGCCAACAACAGCCTAGACGTTACAGAGTCTGAGCAGGCGATCGCCCTGCTTCGATTGATGGATGCCCTAGAAGACCTGGATGACGTGCAATCCGTCACGGCCAATTTTGAAATGGCCGATGAGTTGATGGAGATCAGCTGGGCCTAAACACGACCCTCGCATGTTTAGGTCATCGTTTGTAATGGTTTTACAGAATCTACGTAGAGTCAGAGCCTCGAGTGCCCTTAGAATGAGGCAGATTGAGATTATCTGAGACGAGAAAATTGAACAATTCTGCACGTATTTCTGCCCGACTCTTCCACCGATCACGAGGCCAGCGATCGCTCCTGTTGATGGCACTAACGCTGCTGGCCGTGGGTATGGCGGCTCTCTTTGCAACAGCCACGCCCCAAGTGGTGCCGGTGCGAGTCGATCGCTGGTTAGAAGTGCGGCAACTTTCGGGAGCCGTCACCTTTACACGCAGCGGTGGCACTCGCATGGCACGGGTGGGCGATCGCCTACAGGCGGTGGGCGAGGGCATTACCACGGGTAGCGGCTCCACTGCGGTGCTAGCGGTGGATACTGGCATTGGCTTTGTCAACGTGACCGAGAATACTCGGATGCAGGTGCGATCGCTCGACTACGCACCGGATGACGGGCGCATCACGCGCCTATTTGTATCACGCGGGCAGGTTCGCTTGCAGATCCGCCAGTTCACGAATCCGAGCTCAGAATTTGAGATTCAAACCCCATCTGGCACCAGCGGCGTGCGCGGCACCGACTTTGGCGTAGCCGTGCAGGAGGATGGCAAGATGGGAGTTGCTACGCTAGATGGCAGCATAGATACTGCGGCCCAGGGGCAAACCGTGCCAGTGCCCGCCGGGTTTCAGAACCTCACGATTCCCGGAGAACCCCCCTCTCCGGCCACACCGCTTCGAGACGACACGACCCTTCAAGCGCGGACAGAGCGCGTGATTGTGAGCCAAGTGCGTCGCGTGCGGCTGGTGGCTCGGGTTGATCCCGTCAACGCTGTTTTAGTGGGTGGCGTCCCTCAGACCACCGATCGCAATGGCGAATTCAGTCTGCTGTTTCCAGCCCGGGCGGGGCAGCAGGTTCCCACCATTACCGTGATTACGCCCTTGGGTAAACGGCAAGACTATGATTTTATGTTGCCGTTATGAGTTGCCGCATTCATCGAATCGCCTGGCACATTCTACCGGGGAGCGTTACGGCACTCGCGGTGGGGCTGCTCTCCCATCTGGCGTTGCTGCAGCCGCTAGACCAATTCGCCTATTCTGTACTGTTTCAACAGCGGGGCGAGCTGCCGTGGGATGAGCGCCTGGTGGTGGTAGCCATTGACGATGTAAGTATAGAAGAACTGGGGCAGTTTCCCTGGTCGCGGCGGCGCTATGTCGAGGTGCTGGATGTGCTGTCAGAGGCAGAGCCCAGCGTGATTGTGGTGAACTTAATTTGGTCAGAGCGGAGCTGGGCAGATGGGCCGCTGGCAGAGGCGATCGCCCAGCTGAATCGGGTCGTGTTGTCGCAAACGCGAGCCAAGTCGGGCGAGCCGCTGGGGCCTGTGCCTGAGCTGCAGGATGGGGCGATCGCCACTGGTCATGTGCTTACAGTTCCTGATAGCGACGGCATCATTCGGCGTATCGTTCCGCAGACCGATGGGCAACTGAGCCTAGGGCTGGCTGCTGCTGATGTGTATAGCCTAAGGCAAGAGGTGATTGCTCTGCCGCCGCTAGAGCAACCGTTTTGGGTGAATTGGGTCGGCACGCCGCAGCACTTAACCCATTATTCCTTTAGGGAGGTGCTTAGGGGCGCGGTGCCTCCTGCGGCATTTCAAGACAAGATTGTAATCATTGGGGTGACCGCGACGGGCTTAACCACGCTGATTACGCCCTTTAATCCCGATATTCCAATTGGTGGCGTCTATCTTCATGCCACGGTGCTCAATAACCTGTTGCAGCAGACGATGCTGCAACCCCTGCCGCAGGAATGGATTTGGCTGATTTTGCTGGCCGGTGGCCCTGGGCTAAGTTGGACCATGGCGCAGTGGAAAACACGCTATCAGTTGATTGGCATCATCGTGCTGTGTGGCTGCTGGATGGGTTTCAGCATGGTGCTGTTTCGCGCCCATTACTTGCCTGCGCTGGCCACGCCGCTCACGCTGTTTGTGGTCACAGCGGCAGCGGTGATGCTGAGCGAGCGCCTGCAAGCAAGCCTCATTCTCCAAACGCAGGTGGCGCGTTTGTGGGAGACCTATCGGCAAGACTTAGTGCAGCAGGTGGATGGGGATACGATGCAGTTAGTGCTAGCGGCTTCGCCAGAACTTGCGTGGATGGGCTCGCCCTCGTCGATGGTGCGGGTGGCGCAATTGGCGGCGATCGCCGATCAATTTGGGCGATCGCAATCCACCCAAGCGGCGATCGCCCGCAGCCTTTCGATTGGCTTGGTGGCAGCTAATCTAGACGGCACGATTTGGTTCTGTAACCCCGCCGCTGCAGACCTCCTTCAGGTGACCGTGGGCACCACCTTAACCATGGCACTCGCAACCCATTGGATTAGCCCAGAGGAATGGTGCGCGATTCTTCATCAACTTCAGCGCCAGACTCTGCCAACCCCCACAGAACATTATCAAGAAGGCCGCTGGTTTGAACTGAGATGGGAACCGCTGACCTATCATCGGCAGCATCCATCTAAGAATCAGGCTGAGGATGAACCGGATGGTCTGATGTTATTGATTGAAGACATTACAGCGCGCAAACAAATTGAAGCAAACTTGAATCGTCAAATTCAAGAACTAAATCATCTGAATCACATGAAAGATGATTTTTTGAGCACGGTATCTCATGAGTTGCGATCGCCCTTAGCAAACATCAACGTGGTGATCCAACTGTTGCAAAATACAAACCTGCATGATCAACAAAAATATCTACAGATTTTGAAAGATGAGTGCGATCGCGAAATTGACTTAGTGGACGATTTGCTCGATCTGCAGCGACTTGAAGCGGGCAAGCGCGAGTTCAATCTAGAAGTTATTTCGCTGCAAGACTGGCTGCCAACGATGATAGAACCGTTTCAATATCGGTTGGAGACGCGCCAGTTACAGCTAGACGCCCAGATTGAGGCTGATCTGCCGCCCATTCTCTCTGATCATCACAGTCTGCAGCGCCTGATGACAGAACTCTTGACCAACGCCTGCAAATATACGCCGCCTCACCACCACATTACGGTCATGGCTCAGTTTGTGTCGCCCTATGTGCAGATTACCGTGCAAAATTCTGGAGCCGAAATCGCCGAAGCAGAGCTACCCAAGATTTTTGATAAGTTTTACCGCATCCCGAAGAGCGATCGCTGGCAGCAGGGCGGCACGGGGCTTGGCTTGGCACTGGTCAAAAATCTGGTAGAACATTTGGGGGGTCACATTCACGTCAGCAGCCACGACAGCCTGACGGCATTTGTGATTCAGTTTCCGGCAGTAGAAAGTGATGCTTTCCGTTAGATGCAGTCTTCGCCCTGCGATTACGGGCCAGATTAGGACGTAGCTGGAGCGAGATTTGAAGTCGGGACCGTTACAAGCGATATTTCAGTTAACTCATTGTGCGATCGCCCCTACGCATAAATCGCCGCCCTGAGTTAGTCTTGGGACTACGATCACCAGACTTTAGCCCATGACTCCCCAGGACTCTGAACGGATTGAGCGCTTTGTCACCAAGTGGCAGAACTCTGGCGGCAATGAGCGGGCCAATTATCAGGGGTTCTTTTTAAACCTGTGTGAGGCGCTGGGGGTGGATGTCCCACCGCCCAAGGGCAATGTGGCAGATGATCCCTATTGCTTTGATAAAGACATCAAGGTGTATCACCCTAGCGGCAAGGTGACGCCGGGTTACATCGACTTCTATAAGGCTGACCACTTCATCATTGAGGCCAAGCAGGGCAGCGCTCAGACGGGCAAGGGCACGGCGAAGCGAGGCACCCCGTCCTATCTAAGGGCAATGGAGAAGGCGTTTGTCCAGGCGATCGCCTACACGCGCAACCTGGCCGAGTCGATACCGCCCTTTGTGCTCACCTGCGACATTAGAAGCAAAAGATCGGGGAAATGGGTAGTATAAATAAACTACCGAAGAGAGGGTCTTAAACGTATGGATTATTAGCCGCTATGTCAAAAGATACAACAAGCACCGGACAGCAGTACTCTAGCTCAACCCCACATAAGCTAAAAGCCTTTCGCTACTTAATGGGATATCATTCCCGAGTTTGCGAACTGATTCTTCAGAAAACAAGGCAGCCATATATTTATATTGACTTGAACTGCGGAGCAGGATATCAGCCTGACTACAAAAAGGTTGGTGATGAAGTGCTTGGCTCCCCAATTATCGCTTTACAAGCGTTAAATAAGCGGAGCATCAAACCAGTTTGCCACTTTTGCGATACCAACCAAGAATCTCTCGAAATTCTAGAAAGAACCATCCAGGAATTTAAACTACAGTGCACTGCTTCTTACTGGCTAGGTGAAAATAGTCAATCATTAAAGGATATATCTCAAGGTCTTAGCAACTCTCAATTTCACGGTCTTGTTTACTCAGATCCTAACGGAAAGCAAGATTTCCCCATACAAGAGATAAAGAGTGTCTTCCAATTGCCTCAAATGCAAAAGGTAGATCTATTAATGAATGTTGCTACAACATATGTAAAACGATGGGAAACCAACCCAAAAGCCAATTGGAAGGTTTATCCACTTAGATAAATCATAAACGGACACGGGAAAGAGTATATTTTTGTTCGGGAGCCTGAAAATCGTTCTCTAAAGTGGACTTTCATCTATGCAACCAACTGGGTCAAACAAAAAGACTTAAATAAAATTAGACTCTATGGAGTAGAAAGTGATTTAGGTAAAGGGATTTTAGAACACATATTCAATCCAAAAAATAATCCACTACCTGGGATATATGAAGATGGCTCCATTGCTATTCAAGGGCAACTTGATTTCAGTAAGTGTAGAGACAATGAAGCAGATGAACAATGAGCAAACTTAATGCTGTTGAGGGAAAGGATCATATTCAGACTATCCACCTAGAAGATGGACGAAAATTATATGTCGTCAATAGTGACAAGAAAGCTCAGTTCAACAGCACCAATGAAATGGTTGACTGGGCATGGTGGACCTGGAACCCGGTAACAGGTTGCTGGCATGGGTGTACATATTGTTATGCGAGAGATATTGCCAATAGATTTTATGAAACTAATTTTGAGCCTACTTTTCATCCCAACAGACTTTCTGCGCCTCTTAATATGAAGCATTTGTCTCCAGAAAGAGTTAGAAAGGAGGCACAGAAGAGAAGAATAGATCTCAAAGACGCTCAGATTTTTTCCAGAAATGTTTTCACTTGCTCAATGGCCGATCTCTTCGGTAAATGGGTTCCCGAAGAATGGATTGTCAAGGTATTTCAGTCAGTAGAATCGTCTCC
>JBGTOF010000264.1:0-5306 GCA_041742695.1 Elainellales cyanobacterium
AACCCGCCTCGCAGCAGGTGATTCAGGCGGCATGGCGATCGCGCCAGCATCCCGATGACCCCTATACCTACGAAGCTGTCGGCGTCCGCAAAGACGGCTCGACGTTTGCCGGAGCGGTTTATGCCAAACCGATTCAGTTTCATGGGCAGCCAATGCGGGTGGCGGGCATTCGCGATATCACCGAGCGCAAGCGGGCTGAAGCCACGATCCGCCAGAGCGAAGCCCGCTATCGGGCGCTGATCGAAGGCATCCCCGATATGATGTTTCGCATCCATCGCAACGGCACCTACCTGGATGTGAAGGCCAATCACGATCAACTGCTGATTCCGGCAGATGAGTTGATTGGCAAATCTGTGTATCACGTGTTACCAGCTGACTTGGCTCAGCAGCGGATGCAAGCAGTGGCGCAGGCGCTAGACACCGGACAGCCGCAGACCTTTGAATATCGAGTGCAGCTTTCGAGTCTGCGGCACCAGAGGCCTGCTCCAGTCCACCCCGATCCCACACATCCCGAGCCCTCGCCGCATCCAGATGAGGGCTTGCGGTTGCCGTCTAGCGGCTGGCGCGACTATGAAGCGCGCGTGGTGGTGAGCGGTGAGGCCGAGGCTGTCATTATCGTGCGCGATATTACGGCACGCATTCTGGCCGATGCGGCTCTGCGTTTATCAGAGTCAAAGTTTGCGACGGCGTTTCGCTCTAGCCCCAACCCTATGACCATTGCCACATTGGCAGAGGGGCACATGATTGAAGCCAACGACGCCTTTTATGAAACCTTTGGCTATAGTCCTGAAGAAACGCTGCGCCATACGGTGCAGGACTTGAGCTTTTGGGTAGATCCGGGCGATCGCACCGCGATGGTGCAGCTCTTGTCTCAGCAGGGGGCCGTCAAAAACCTGGAATACCAGTTTCGCACCCGCTCGGGTGACGTGCGGCTGGTGCTATTTTCGGCTGAAATTATTGACATTGCTGGGCAGCCCTGCCTGCTCGATGTGATTGTCGATATTACTGAGCGCAAGCAAGCGGAGGTGCGCGATCGCCTGGTGGAGCAAATTGCCCTGCGCATCCGCGAATCGCTGGAGCTAGATCAGGTCTTGCAAACCACAGTAGAAGAAGTGCGACAGGTGCTCAATACCGACCGCGTTACTATCGGTCACGAAGTGGCTGGCAGCTTGGGGCTCATTGTGGCAGAGTCGGTCGAGCCGCCTTGGCCACCCATGATGGGGCTGCGGTTTGAGTTGCCCACCCATGCCGACTACATTCAGCAAGTCAAGCAGCTGTTTGTGGAGCAGGGGGTCAAAACAATTGACGATATCGACCAGGTGCAGGGCTATGGGGCGATCGCCCAGCATTATCACGATTATCAAATTCGCGCATCGTTGACGGTGCCCATCACCCGTGATCATCAGTTCTTTGGGCTGCTGGTGGCGCACCACTGCGCCGGGCCGCGCCAATGGCAAGCCTATGAAGTTGAACTGTTAGAAAAGTTGGCAACCCAAATCAGCATTGCCTTACAGCAGGCGCATCTCTACCAGCAGGTGCGTGACCTGAACGCGAGCTTAGAACGTAAAGTGGAACAGCGCACCGCCCAGCTTCAGCAAAAAAACCAAGAACTGCAAGAGCTAAACGACCTCAAAGACGAGTTTCTCAACGCCTTTTCGCACGATTTGCGCACCCCGGTAATGGGCATCTCGCTGGTGATCAATAACCTGCTCAACCAGCCGGGCGACACCATTCCCGTCTCCCGCTCCATCCTCAACCGCATGGTGCAGAGCAACGGCCACCAGCTTGCCTTGATCAAGTCGTTTCTCGAAGCGCACTCTGCTGAGACTCGGGGCGTACATCTGCAGCCCGAACTGGTGCAACTCAGCCTGCTAGTGCAAGTGATTGTCGAAGATCTAGAGCCGTTGGTCACCAAAAGCCGTGCCACCCTCACCAACCAGGTACCGCCCGATCTGCCCCTTGTCACCGCTGACCCTGTGCAACTGCGGCGCGTGTTTGAAAATCTCGTGACCAATGCCCTCCACCACAATCCTCCCGGAGTGGCCATCACCATTGAAGGTGAGGTGGGGGAAGACATGATCCATATTGGGTTGGCAGACAATGGCGCAGGGATGGATGCGGAGACGTGCGATCGCCTCTTTAACCGCTATAGCCGGGGGCCTAACGCAGGTCGTCATTCCACCGGCATTGGCCTAGGACTTTACCTGTGTCAGCAAATTATCATCGCCCACGGGGGGCAAATCGGCGTCGATAGCGACCTCGGTCAAGGTGCGCGGTTTTGGTTCACCCTGCCCCTCGCCATTCCGGCGGGTGCCAATTCCCCACTTCCACAAGACGAGTAACGCGCTACTGTTAAGACTTCAGCCTAAACGCAACGCGATAGGTTTATCGCCTCGCGTCAGCGCCGGATTAAACACCATCTCGAGAAAATCCATTAAAAGCCACTGAAAGAACCGGGTTTACGCTAGTTAGGTCTGAAGTTTAGGACGGATTAGCCGCTCCATCTCCCGGTCTTATCAGTCAGGCGAAACCCCACAAGGCGCGAAAATTTACAAGAACTCGATGGATTCCTTGGACGGGATATATGCACAATTGCTGCTTTACTTATATCATTCACTGAGAAATGCGGCGGATTCTGTCAGACCACTCTCCTGATAAACGCTTAAGCTTGACGAGACTCGTAAAGCGCCGTCCTGCCACAGCAGGGTTGCCTGCGCCGACAGCAGCTTGTTTGCCCTGTGTTTAGATTATGCGCTCCTGTTCTTTCTCCTTCACCCATCCTGGCTGAACCCACCTCCCAGATGCACGCTCAACACCTGTATCATCTGACTGCATTTTTAGTCGCTGCCGCTGTTGTGCTGGTTAGCACGCCGATTGTCAACCGCGTTGGCTTGCTCAGCGGCTATGTTGACAAGCCGGGCGATCGCAAAGTGCATGACCGTCCCATGGTTCGTTTGGGCGGTGTGTCCATCTTTTTTGGAACGCTGCTAGCGCTGCTACTGATCTGGGCGATCGGCGGATTTACACTGCTGCAGCCCGGAAAAGACTACGAAATCTGGGGCGTTGCGATCGGCGGCTTGGTGTTCTTTTTGATTGGGCTGACCGATGACCTGATTGGGCTATCGCCCTTGTCACGGTTGGTGATGCAGTTTACTGTCGCATCCTGCGCCTGGTTCTCCGGGGTGCAGATCGATTTTCTGTCGGTTCCCTTTAACGGGCTGATGCAAATTCCTGCCTGGATCAGCTTGCCGCTGACGGTGATTTGGCTAGTGGGAATGGCCAACGCCATTAACTGGATTGATGGACTAGACGGGCTGGCGGCGGGTGTCGCAGGGATTGCGGCTCTGGTGATGCTGGTGGTGTGCCTGTTTATGAACCAGCCAGCGGCAGGGCTGATTTCGGCGGCGCTAGCGGGGAGTTGCCTGGGCTTTTTGCGCTATAACTTCAACCCAGCGCAGATCTTCATGGGAGATGGGGGGGCCTATTTTATTGGCTTTACGCTGGCGGGTGTGGGTGTCACTGGGCTAGTCAAGGGGGTAACCACCGTTGCAGTGCTGCTGCCCTACTTGATTTTGGCGGTGCCCATTTTAGATATGTCGGCGGTGATTTTAGATCGGCTGCGCAATGGCAAGTCACCCTTTAAGGCTGATAATCGCCATTTGCACCATCGGCTGTTGGATGCAGGGCTGCCTCACCGCATGACGGTGCTGGTTATCTATGCGCTAACGTTTTGGGCCGGCAGTTTGGCGCTGGCGTTTTCGGGTATCCCCAGCGGGTTGGCCTATGCCCTAGCGGCCACGGCGCTGCTCAGCTATACGGGTTGGAAGGCTCGCAAGCAGGCCCGCTCATAACCAGGAGGTAAGCATGCCAGAGTTGATGGGTGCCGAGGTGATTTGCGTCGGTACGGAGTTGCTGCTGGGCGATATTCTCAATACCAATGCTCAGTTCTTGGCGCAGGAACTTGCCACGCTGGGCATTTCTCACTTCTACCAAACGGTGGTGGGCGACA
This sequence comes from Elainellales cyanobacterium, assembly GCA_041742695.1. Classification (GTDB taxonomy): domain Bacteria; phylum Cyanobacteriota; class Cyanobacteriia; order Elainellales; family Elainellaceae; genus Kaiparowitsia. The sequence goes on from JBGTOF010000264.1 coordinate 4,010, forward strand.
ATCCCCAACGGATCAAGGATGTAGTGGCGATCGCCCTGCAACGAGCTAGCGTCCTTATTTTTACGGGTGGGTTAGGGCCAACCCCAGATGACCTGACCACTGAAACCCTAGCAGACTACTTCGGGGTGCCCTTGGTCGAGCATCCGCAGGTGCTGGACGACATTACCCAAAAATATACGGCTCGCGGACGCCCCATGAGCCCCAGCAACCGCAAGCAGGCGCTGCAGCCTGAGGGTGCAGCAGTCTTGCCCAATCGACTGGGCACCGCTCCAGGTATGATTTGGGAACCGCGTCCTGGGGTGCTGATCTACACGTTTCCGGGGGTGCCGCGCGAAATGAAGGCCATGTGGCGAGAAACGGCAGTGCCCGATCTGCGGCAGCGGGGCTTTGGGACGACGACGATTCACAGCCACATGCTGCGATTTTGGGGGATTTCAGAATCGGCGCTTGCAGAACAAGTTGCGTCGTTTCTGGCTCTGCAAAACCCCACGGTGGCTCCCTATGCGGGGCAGGGCGAAGTGCGGCTGCGGGTGGCGGCGCGAGCCCCGTCTGCCGCAGAGGCCGAGGCGCTGATTGCCCCAGTGGCCGATCAACTCCGGGCGATCGTCGGTTTGCATTACTACGGTCAAGACGACGAGACGCTGGCCTCGGTGGTGGGCCAACTGCTGCTGGCGGCTGGGCAGACGGTGGCGGTGGCAGAATCCTGCACGGGGGGCGGGCTGGGGCATCTGCTAACGGCAGTGCCTGGGAGTTCTGCCTATTTTTGGGGCGGCATCATTTCCTACGCCAATGCGGTGAAGGTGGAGCTGTTGGGGGTAGATGCAGGCGACTTGGCGACCTACGGTGCGGTGAGTGAGGACGTGGCAAAGCAGATGGCGGTGGGGGTGCGATCGCGCCTGCACACCACCTGGGGACTCAGCATCACCGGGGTGGCAGGGCCAGGCGGCGGCACCCCAGCCAAGCCGGTGGGGATGGTGTGCCTGGGCGTGGCTGGGCCAGACTCGGTCGAATGCCACACCCTGCAGTATGGGGTGCACCGCGATCGCGACTTTATTCGTCATCTCAGCGCCTGTACTGCCCTGGATTTGCTGCGGCGTAAGCTGTTGGCGCGTGAGTAAACCCATCCAATATCCCCAGGACGCCGCACGACATGTGTCAGTCCTGTATCCAGCGTTATATCAATTCTCTTCTCTAAATCAGAACGACGGATTTTTGGATGAGGGGGATAGGGAACTGAGTTCCCCATCCCCCTCATTCGTAGCCCAACTTTTCAGAATTGATATTAAGGGGGTTTTAG
>JBGTOF010000291.1:0-5869 GCA_041742695.1 Elainellales cyanobacterium
CACCACCGCCAGAATTTCTAGAAGCGCTAAAAACGCAAATTGCGGATGCTGAGCAGTCGGTAGAGGTTCCTGAAGAGTTTGAAACGCTCGTGAGCGATCGCCAATTGCCTTCCCTGGATATGGGTCGAGTGATCGTTTCAACCTGGACGCCCTTTGATGCGATCGCCCAGTCGTTGATCGAGTCGATGAATCTGACCCACCATATTATTCTCAACAAGGGCGCGGTGATGATTTTGCCCATGGGGATCAATAAAGCCGTGGGATTAGCCACACTGCTGCCCGAGCTAGGGCTGTTGCCCCAGCAAGTGGCGGGTGTGGGCGATGCCGAGAATGATATTGATTTTTTAGAGGCCTGTGGGTTGGCAGTGGCGGTAGATAATGCGCTGCCTGCGGTGAAGGCGATCGCCCACTGGGTGACCCCATCTAGCCGGGGTGCAGGGGTGGCCGAACTGATTGATCGACTGCTCACGGGCGACTCAATCAACCCGACACCGTAGCCCCTTTAGATAAAACCCTTCAGGAAACGACAGCAGCGTTGGATGATCGATTGATTGCCCGAGTCGTTGCACGAGCTGCGTTTCGCGGCGGGCGTCTAGCGCGGCATCGGCCACAATTTTTTGGAACAGGTCGGTGGGCATTAGCCCCGAGCAGGAAAAGGTGAACAGGGTGCCACCTGGACGCAGCAGCAAACAAGCCAAGCGGTTGATGTCTTTGTAGCCTCGGGCGGCGCGTTGCAAGCTAGCCTGGGAGTCAACAAACTTGGGCGGGTCAAGAATAATGGTGTCGAACTGGCGGGCCTCGTCGCGAAACTGCCGCAGAACCTGAAACACATCGCCCTGAAGGTGTTGGGCGTAATCGCCGTCAAACCCGTTCTGCTGGTGGTTTGCCTCTGACAACGTCAGTGCTGCCGTCGAAGAGTCCACATTCACCACCGTCGCCGCACCGCCCGCCAGCGCCGCCACCGAGAAGCCCCCGGTGTAGGAGAAGCAGTTGAGCACCTCTTGCCCAGCACAGACCTGTTGGGCGATCGCCCGATTGTCGCGCTGGTCGAGGTAAAATCCGGTTTTGTGCCCGGTGCGCACATCAACCCCAAAGCGCACTGAACCTTCTTGAATATCAACGAGATCCGGTGGTTCGGCTCCGTGCAACAGCCCGACCTGCACCGGCAGGCCCTCTTTGGCGCGCACATCGGCATCCGAGCGCTCATAGAGGCTGTCGCAGGCCAACCCAAACTCTGGCAGCACCTGCATCAGCGTCTGCAGGAGGCGATCGCGCCAATGGTTTGCCCCAGCGGTCAATAATTGGCATACCAGTACCCGATCATAGCGATCCACAATAATTCCCGGCAGGCCGTCGCTCTCTGCAGCCACCAGCCGACACGCGGTGTGGTTGGGGTCGCTTAGCAACACCTGTCGTCGGGCGATCGCTCGTCTCAGCTGGGTTGCCAACCACGCCTCATCCACGACCGTCTCTGGATCAAAGTTCCACATCCGCACCCGAATTTGCGATCGGGGCGAAATACTACCCCAGCCCATCGGCTGCTGGGCAGCGGTTAAAACCTGCACGGTGTCTCCGATCTGGGGATTTCCCATAACTCGGGCGATCGCCCCGTCAAATAACCACGGATGCCGCCGCAGCAGGGATTTCTCGCGCCCTGGCTTTAGCATCACGGTTGGAACGTTTGGTTGATTCATTGATTGCTATTGATGCCACACCATCCTGTAGCAGAATACGCGATCGTGAGCCGGGTAAACGCAAGAAGGAAGAAGATGGGTGCATTTGATTCTCAACTGCTTGGGCAAGGCTAATGCGCGTTCAGCGCTGCCCGGTTGGTGAAGGCGAGATGCTGAGGTCTCAGATTTTCAGACTCCAATTTTTACGAACCAAGGGTGAAAGAATAATTCATCCTGGGCGATCGCCCAGTTATGTCTTTTCCTGCATTCGATTCTCAACTTATATCAATTCTCTAAATCAGAACGACGGATTGTTTGAGGAGGGGAGTGGGGAACTGCGTTCTTCGCCCCCTTGCCCCCCCTTTGTAGCCCAAATTTTCGGAATCGATATTAGCGATGATTTCCGAGGCTATGACTGATAAACGGCAAGTCCCAATTTTTTGGGCACTACACCACAAAAAATTGGGACTTTTAACACAGGCGAATTAACGCTCGGTTTGATTAACGAGCCATCTGGGCTTCCTTCGCGCGCTCATTAGAGAATGCCTTCAATCGAGAGAGCAGATTGTAAGCGCCGGGGCCGGGCTGATCTTGAGAATCAACGCCATCCAACGGCCCTTGAATTTCTTCCCAAGACGCCAGACCTCCCTCGATTTGAGAAACGCTTTGAAAACCAGCTTCTCTCAACATCTGAGCAGCATTGGTAGCCTCATCAGCATTGCTGCCATAGACGTAGACATCGCGATTGGTTTGCACGTTGTTTTGAACGCTGTCGGGCAACGTGCTAATGGGTGCATTCATAGCACCTTGAATACAGCGACTCTGAAATGAAGAGCGATCGCGCACATCTAAAATAGTTAGACCGGGTTCCCCCCACATCAGCCGAGACTTCACCTCAAATGCAGAAGCCTGCCGATTGTTCATGGCAGATCCAGGCGTTGGCACCGGCAGTTTGCTCGCCACATTTTTGTTAAACGAGTCTTTTACTTTTCCAACTGCCGATTCTTCTTGTTTATGAGCCGCTTGAAACTCATCTTGCACACGCTGCGCGTTGCTTTCAATAGTTTCGGGGTTGAGATTTTCTGAACCAGTATTCATAGGTCTATATTTCCTAATCGCATTAACTACATTCTAAAGAAATATAAAGTATATTGTCTCGATCTATAGACGTAATCTTTACAGCCCTATCTGAAGATCTATCAAATCCAAATTTAGAGAATGTTTAATTCGCCACTAGATAAACTCAACCTTCTATCGTTCTATTCGTTCTTATTAAGGTGATGGGATGCATTGATCAAAGTGCTCAATCCATTGGATATCCGGTATTACGCTGGATTCTAAAAAGATTGCAGCGTTTGAGCCAGGGTGCATCCCACTTTTGTCCTCCTGTTCGTGAAACGGCTCCGGAGGAGCAATGGAACAGAGTGTAGCGAAGGATCTCAGTCCTTGCGCCAGATCGAGATTCTTCACTTCGCTATCGCTACGTTGCTCTTTCAGAGCCACTAAAGCGAACAGAATGACATTTGAAAAACTGAGATGCACTCTTCAAGCCGTGGCAGATCTCCAGAACATTTCCTGCTCTAGGAAGCCACAGTTTAGAAGGCTTCGAAGCTTTTAGAAGGGTCAAATTTTTGCCGGAGAAAGCCGTGGCTTTTATCCGAATAATCTAGGTTGAAGTGATGGGCGATCGCCCTGACCAAGCGTTCACAGGTGCTTTACCCTGCGCTGCTTTCTGCTATTCCTTTAGGGTGAGTATTCGCAATCATTGTGGGGAGTTTTTTCTGCAAATGCACTCCCTACAATAGAGACTTTTCTTGCAACTGTTGAGGCATTTAGAATCAGTGTGGTCATCAACTAAAAAATAATAGGGATGTCGCAAATCCATAGATGCCAATCGGCGCTTCAAATGCTGTAGCGAACCTGTTCAAAGCAGTGTTTAAGGCATCTAATCAATAAAATGCCCGACTGTTTCAGCATTCTCTACTGAAACAGTCGGGTATGTGAACGTAGAGCAGACGGAGCGACGAAAATCTATGCGCCTACGTTAGCGGTTTCTTTGGAAGCGGTTGCGCCCTTGGGTTGAGTTCCCGACTGGTTGCGCGTGACTCCGTTGAGAAACATTGGGATGAAGGTCTCCACGAATGCTTTTGGATCTCGCTGCCAAGCGCGCTGAATCACATCAACGCGGGTGCGTTGTAGATCCGGGGCAAGTAAGGCATTGGGTAGTCGATCCATCAAGTACTGAGGCCGTTGCCAGAGGGGAAGAGTATTGGCAATATCCAACAGATTGCCGACCCTGCGGAGTTCAGCACCCAGCGTAATATCCATGCCGCACTCAAACGCAGCTTGCTCAATGGCTGCATATTTACGCTTGGCGAGGTCTACTTTTTGGCGATGCTCTGGGCTCTTATCTGCGATTCGCGCTAGCATTCGAGTCCCCCATCGCACATGCCCGGCTTCTTCTGGCAAAATGCGCTCGATGGTTTCGCGTATTTTGACGTTTTCTTCAGTCTGGGGCGCTTGCTTTAGGGCATGGATGTGCCCCGAGAAGTATTCGCAGCCGCGCTTTTCGGTGACATTAATGGCCGCCATGGATGAAATAACGACGTCATCCAGGGTTTCGTTGGGGTCACTGGCCTTTTCACGGTCGAGCAAACGCTCAAATTCTTCAATGTAGGAAGAACCGGGTGGGGTGCCCACATCAGCTCCCAGATCGGTCAAGAGATCGGTCAGCCACATGGCGTGGCGGGCTTCGTCAGACACATGGCGAGACAGATCGCGCACGAGTTCTGGGGGCTTGCCGTCGAGCTGTTCGATCAAATCGGTGAGATCTTTGCAGCTTCGCTGTTCGCTATAGCGATAGCGGTTGAGGGTAATCATGTGGATGTCTCGATCGCTCACCACACGTTTCAACACATCTCGCGCACTCATTGCACCAAACGAACTCTGTAGCTTGCGGGGGTAAACAACAGGCATGGCAATTACTTAAAGAATATTACGCTTTGTAAATCTCCTTTTCATGCTAACGCAAGTTTGCAGATTGCACGGGTAGACCCAGGGTTGAGCCCAACTATGCTGGACGCTTGTTATATCGAAGCACTCTAAGGTTTGAAGCCGCTGACACAGCTCAGACATACCCCAGACATCGCATTGCCATCTCAACGCGCCAACATTGGTGAGCTGATGGGATACCGTGGGGCGATCGCCCATGTTTAATTGATTCATCGACTCAATCCCAGACATGGCATGATTCTGGGGTGAGTCGCTTCGGCATGCGTCGTCACATTATTCCGGCAAACCCACATACTCAATATGTCTACAAAAGATATTGTTTTTTCTGCACTGCTCATATTTGTGCCGATCTCTGTCGCTGCTCACGTGCTGCACTGGGGCACGCTGATCGAATTTGGAACCACCTGCCTCGCGATCTTGCCGCTTGCCGCCTGGATGGGGACTGCGACTGAAGAAATCTCAGTGGTAGTAGGGCCTACTATCGGCGGGCTGCTCAACGCTACGTTTGGCAACGCGGCTGAGTTAATTATTGCCGTCGTGGCTCTGCGAGAGGGCTTGATTGGCGTGGTCAAAGCCAGCCTAACGGGATCGCTGGTGGGTAACCTGTTGCTGGTGCTGGGGCTATCGATGTTTTTGGGAGGGCTACGCTATAAGGAGCAAACCTTTCCGGCCTCTGTAGCGCGCACGAACGCCGCCGTCATGAACCTGGCCGTGATTTCTCTGCTCATGCCTACCGCCGTCAACTACACATCATCCGGTCTCCCTGAACCACTGATGCAGCAGCTCTCGATTGCCGTCGCGATTGTGCTGATTTTGGTCTATGTGATGAGCCTGCTGTTTTCGATGAAAACCCATCGCTTTCTCTATGATGCAGGGGTTGCAGAGTTAGAGATGAACGACGAGGACAGCCATCACAAGCCGAACCTTTGGCTCTGGGGGGGTGTCTTGCTGGCTGCAACGGTCAGCGTCGCCTATGAGTCTGAACTGCTGGTGGGAGCCTTAGACGAAGCCACACAACAGCTGGGGCTAACGCAACTGTTCGCCGGGGTGATTTTGCTGCCGATCGTCGGCAATGCTGCGGAAAACCTCACGGCGGTTAGCGTCGCGATGAAAAATAAAATGGATTTGGCGGTTTCGGTTGCGGTGGGTGCCAGCATGCAAGTGGCGCTGTTTGTGGCGCCGGT
>JBGTOF010000251.1:0-3111 GCA_041742695.1 Elainellales cyanobacterium
GCGCAGGCGTAGACTTGGCGAGCACCCTGCTGACGCAACAGCCGCGCCCCTTCGCAAATCGTACCGGCGGTATCAATCATGTCATCTACCATGACTGCTGTTTTACCCGCCACATCTCCAATCACGTTCATCACTTCGGCCACGTTGTGGGCATGACGGCGCTTGTCGATAATAGCAAGGGGTGCATCGTTCAGCTTTTTCGCAAAGGCTCGCGCCCGTGCCACACCCCCGACGTCGGGCGACACAACCACAATGTCTGACAGTTGCTTGCTGGCTAGGTAGTCGATAATCACAGGCGACCCATAAACATGGTCGAAGGGAATATCGAAGTAGCCCTGAATCTGGGCAGAGTGCAAATCCATCGCCAGAATTCGGCTGGCTCCAGCCTGAGTAATCAAGTTGGCCACGAGTTTAGCCGTGATCGATTCGCGTCCGGCAGTTTTGCGGTCAGCACGAGCATAGCCATAGTAGGGGATGACCGCCGTAATCTGTCGGGCAGACGCACGACGACACGCATCGATCATGATCAACAATTCCATCAAGTGATCATTCACCGGACGGCAAGTTGGCTGCATGAGGTAAACATCGCAACCCCGAATCGATTCTTGGATTTGGACATAAAGCTCGCCATCGGCAAACCGCTTGCGAACCATCGGACCAAGATCCATCCCAAGATATCGGGCGACTTCTTGCGACAGCTCGGGGTTTGCAGAACCCGAAAACAACCGAAGGCGGCTGTTTTCAGCAAGGGGTGGAAGCGGAGGCTGAAGGGTTAAAGTTGCAGAACGGATCACGATAGTCCTTGGCTAGGGGAAGAATCACCGCAATACTATCACTTCAGGCTAAAATCGACTGCCCGAAAGTTTTTGAAATCGCTTTAAACGGATGCGAATGATGCAAAATCTATCTTGATGCATGCTATTTCGCTTAACGCGCTGGTTTGAGTATTTATTGTGATGAATCCCCTGCGGCGCAGGGGATTCATCACAATCATTGTCCTATCGGTTGCAATACGACAAGCAGCCTGCATCACTCGTTATAAAAAAATAAATTGCCTACGTTGCTGTCAAAAATAGATCGACAAAGCATCTAATATCTGATTACAGAATAAAGTCTCTCTATCCGACCAAAATGCGTAATGTTTTGGTAAACCTAGAGATTATTCCTAGAGTCAACCGGTTCTAACCCAGCCCCGCGTTTAGAGTGCCGCAGCATCTCTAAGGCTCTTATCTCAGAACTGAATTCTACTGTATCGCGTGTTTAAATTTTTCTGCCGTGGGGGCGATCGCCCCTAGAAATAGGCCCCCGCTCACCACACCTCAAACTGAGGCCCTGCATCATCTACAGCGTAGACAATACAGGGCTTAAGCGTAGGCTAGATGAAATCAAACTATGAACTGGTGATTCTGGCAAATGCATTAAAAGCTAACTTTGAGCACCAATACTCTACAGATCACCACCACGGGCTGCTAGCAGAAAAATAACAATAGGACCCGAAAGCATGATCATGCCAACCAGCGTAAGTTGAACGATGGCTTCCCAGTTAAGACTTGTAATCAGATCCATTCTTCTGTGTCCTCAATCGAGCTTGGCGAAGTTTAGTGTGTAATCTGAAAGATTTATCTGCATTTTACCTGGAGAGGGGACGGCTCTCCTCATAAAGTTTGGGGAAATCGTACAAATCTCAATATTTACAGGCGGTCGATCAATAGAGCCGCTGAGCGCTTTTACGGGAGGGCGATCGCCTCTCACTGCAACAAAATTCCGTATTCTTACTACACCGATTGCGGGTCTGATTGGTTAAAAAAGCTACAGCGATGCTCAAGTGCGTCCGCTCTTGGCAGTTGAGAAATCAGCTTGTCAGCGTGTTGATCGGGAGTTCCTGCACAGTATCTAGCACTTGAGTCACAAGCCACTCTTGGCTTGCACAGGGTTTGTTAATCTGCCATTTCACTCCGCTTCTATCGTTTATCCATTTGTATAACAACCGCACAAGCCATTAGGCCACGACTAGGAATAGGCGCGTTCTGCGCTGACATACGCACAGAGGCAGTTATATCACTACCCGTCTTATTGATGGGTAGCAGCTATTCACAGTAGAAACCCCAACAGGGATCAAACCCCGACAGTAAGAGAGATGAACCGTGCGTTCCTTTAGAGAATAAGCACTTTAGCGTTTGGCTGTGTGCGCTCTTTCGCATGCGTATTGCAGGTCTTGGGCCAGATACGGACTGGCGGGAGAGCCTGCAACATGCATTATCCAGAGTTCAGATATCCCTATCGATTGGAACACGATTGCTGCGGTCTGCGAGTTTAGCAGGGGGCACCTCCCCGAGCTAATGGGGTTATTTCGCCAAAGGAGGCGTTGAGTGGGAACGTACGCTCTAACGTCTCCCGTGCTCTCGCAACATCTTCCAGCCCTTCCCTGTCCAGCTGTTGCATGAATAGGACTAGGGAAAGCTGCGGAGTTGCATTGATCTCAGGTCAACGATGTCAGGTCAATGTCTGACTCCTACTGATTACTTCTGACCACCCTACTGATCGACTGTTGATCTTTTTTGAGGAGTTATGTCCAACATAATTACAGTAACGACGACCGCCGACAGTGGTGCAGGCTCATTGCGGGCGGCGATCGCCAACGCCAGCAGCGGCACAACGATTCAATTTGCGGCAGCGCTGGCAAATCAGACCATCCGTCTGACCAGCGGCCAAATCTCGATTCCAGTCGGCAAGAACCTCACCGTTGATGGATCTGCCGCATCTAACCTCACCATCAGCGGGAACAACCAATCCCGCATCTTCTTCCTCAATTCCACCTCGGTAAACCCAACCGGGTTGGTCGTCAAAAATTTGACGCTTGCCAATGGCTATACAAGCGATCGAGGTGGGGCCATTAGCACCACTCACCAAGGCAAGCTGACAGTAGACAATGTCAAATTTTTCGATAACGTAGCCGACAAAGGCGGCGGAGCCATTTTTAGCGCCTTTGAGGGAGCGCTGACAGTCGTAAGCTCGGAGTTTCGTCGGAACAAGGCGATCGCCGGAAATGACGAGCGCGGCGCTGGGGCGATCGCCTTTTGGGGCCCAGGGCCGTTGACGGTGCTAGGCAGC
>JBGTOF010000347.1:0-3547 GCA_041742695.1 Elainellales cyanobacterium
GCGGAGGTTGCCCCGCTTGCGAATCACCCGACAAGCCGTCACATCATCGGAATGCTCAGGGCGAGAATCCCCTTCTCGCGAAAATTCTACATCCAACAGCGTAGAACCGACGCGTAGGTTTGTTAATGACACATGGTGAATTAAGTCAGGCAATGCCGGGTCAATGATCCTCAAATGGTTGCCTGGCGCATCGGGCACCAAATTAACCATCATTTGAATGAGCTGAAAAATGGTGCCTGTTGCCCAGGCTTGCGGCGTACAGGCAACAGGGTACCGAATCGGTTCTCCTTCACCACTGCGCTCATGACCACAGAATAATTCCGGTGGGCGATGATAGGGTTGCCGCATGGTCATGTCAAATAGCCCCTGAGCTACCTCCAACGCTTGATCAACTTCACCGAGCGATCGCAAACCCAAGGCAATTAGGCTATTGTCGTGGGGCCACACTGAGCCAAGGTGATACCCCATGGGGTTATACGCAGGCGACAAGCTGCTCAGAGTCCGAATGCCCCACCCGCTGAACATATCGGGCGCTTTCAGTCGTTCTGCCACGCTCTGGGCTCGCTCTGGCGACAAAATGCCCACATTCAGGCAATGCCCTGGGTTAGACGTGATGCTGTCTATGGGTTTGCCTTCTCCGTCTAGTGCCAAGGCGCAATAGTCTAAATCCGGTATCCAAAAGTCGCGATTAAATCGAGTTTTGAGTGCTCTGGCCTCTTCTTGCCAACGCTCAGCCAAGTCAACGCGTTTTTTCAGCGTGGCAATTTCGCTCATGCGATGTTTCGCAGCATAGACATAGGCTTGAACTTCACAAAGGGCGATCGCCCCTTTAGCCTGTTCTCCATATCGGTTCACAATGCAGTTGTCTGAATCTTTCCAGCCTTGATTAGCAAGACCTCGCTTAGACCGTCGGTTGTAGCTGAGATAACCCGTTTCTTTGCAGGCCTGATCAATCCATGCCATTGCGGCTAAGGCGGGTTCCCAAAGCTTTTCTAAGGTTTCTTGGTCGTGGGTCCAAGCGTAGTACTCGGCGTAGAGCATCAGCCAGAGCGGCGTTGCATCAATGGTGCCGTAATACGGCGTATGAGGAACTTCATGACAGCGCGCCATTTCGCCTAGTCGCATCTCATGCAATATCTTCCCCGGCTCTTCCTCTGTCCAATCATTGCTAGCTTTGCCTTGATAGCGGGCTAATACAGTTAGCGTTTCTCTTGCGATTACAGGATCGAGAATCAACGTCTGGGACGCCGCGATGATGGAGTCTCTGCCAAATAGGGTACAAAACCAAGGCACCCCCGCTGACAAAATTTGGCCCTGAGCAAAGGTCTGCCTCAGCAAGTAAATATCTCGCTCAGCTTGTTTGATGATTTGATTAAATGCGCGATTGTCTGTACGGATTTGGGTGATCGAAGTGTGCCATTCAAGCTCCTCTAAAAGCTCTGCTGCTTTTGCTTGAGTTAGCGTCGTTGGCACGCTCACAATTGAAACGGGATGATTGTTTTCTAGCATCGTGAGCCGATAGCCCAAGCGCTCTGTGGCATGAGGCGCAAGCTCTAGCTGCCAAATCGCGGTATAGCCTTTAAATGAATCGGGCAATCGATGCAAAAACTGTATCTGTGACTCCATCATTGCGCCATCCAACCCTTCATAGGTAAGCGCTAAGTCTGAGGTTGAGGTATAGAGATCATACGAATTTAGATCAGACGGAGAAGGATTGCTTGACTCGTCTTTAGCAGCGGTAGTTTTAGAATCGCTGGTGGAGTGCGATCGCTCATTCCTAGCCAAAACCCGCCGCAACAAGCGCCCACGCTGTTTGCGCTTGACACCTCGAATTTCGAATAAATCCATGAAATCCGCATCAAAACTCAGACTCAACTCAAACGTGACGGGCTCTTGGCTGTAGTTTGTTAGCGTCAGCTCTTCAAATAGGCCTCCGTTCAAAACTATTTCGCGTGCAATGCTGATTGTTTCAGCTGGAATGCGGTGATTGCCAATAGTGGGATTTGCGCAAAGTACAGAAAGGGAAAACCCTTTTTTTGCATCGCTATTTAACAAAATAGGAATCCGCCCTTCAATTTGCAGCTCTAGGCGGCTCAAAAACCGAGTATCGCGACAAAAGAGCCCCATACTGCCGATTTCGCCATCACCAAGACAGCCAGAAATATTGCCCAGTGTATCGGTGATCAGAAATAAGTCATCGTCCTTTAAAGTTAACGTCGTTTCTTGCGTGTCACGAGTGCTAACGCAGCCCCACTCAGGGATTTGTAGCTGATCGGCAGGGATATAGATTTTGCCATCTAGTTCAATAATATCTGGAGAAGTTGGCATAATATGCACCTAAGATAATCGCTAAACAACACTAAGCAACAGTCAAACCTTGCTCAGCCGACAAAACTTTTGATGCTGTGATTCTCTCATAGGTTGGGTTAGCGGAATGTAACTGCGACCTATGAGAGACCGTAAGGGATTGAGTTCTTCGTTGTTAAACCCAACCTGTAGAAAAGATGTGTCAGTTAATCAGGATTAGACCTTAGGGCTCGTGAACTCATGAACACCCGAAACTTAGCTATTGAAGCGAGTTTTTATACTTCTAATGATGAAATTTCGGATTTCATTCGCTAGCTGTCTTAAACTGAAATCGAAATTCCAGAGCTGTTTAACTCAGTGTTGTTTAACCCGTTGCTCAGTTCAAGAAAAACCGATTCGCTATAATCACGCTGCGCTGCAACCACTTGCTGATAAGCTGCCTCGTACCCGTCTATCATCTGGCTAACATCAAAACGGCGAGAGACGTAATTGCGGCATTCAGTACGGTCAATGGTTTGAATACGGCCTACAGCTTCTATACATTCTGCAACCGTATCGCACAAAAAGCCAGATATACCAGGCTCTACCACTTCGGGAGTTGACCCTAGACGCATTGCTACCACTGGGGTTCCAGCCGCCATTGACTCAACCATAACCAGACCAAATGGCTCGCGCCACGTGATCGGCAAGAGTGTTGCGATCGCCCGTCCCATCAGTTCATTTTTTTGTTCATGGTTAAATTCACCCAAGAATTGAATGTGTTGGCCATCAATTTGAGGCTTAATTTCATTCTCAAAAAACTCTACATCTACGGCGTCAATCTTACCCGCCATCTTAAGAGGTATCCCCGTCTCACGAGCAATGGAGATTGCATGTTGCGGGCCTTTTTCAGGGGAAATCCGCGCCAAAAAAGCTAAATAAGGTGGCTCATCTGGTGTTGGGAAGAATTTGTGCTTGTTAACTTCAATGCCGTTATACACCGTGGCTATGTAGTTCAAGTATGAAGCGGGTTCTCGCTGAGAATTTGAAATGCTGATGTAGTTGAGGTCTTTGGCATGGAAAAACATTTTATGATTGTCGGGCGTAAAAATACCATGCAAGGTATGGACTGTTGGTGTTTTTACAAGCTTTGCATAGGGCAGTGCAAGGCAACCCATGTGAGAGTGAATAATATCAAATTCACCCGCTTCACCATAGGCTGTACTCAAATGCAGCATGTCATAGATGGTGCCTTCAGATC
>JBGTOF010000376.1:0-1924 GCA_041742695.1 Elainellales cyanobacterium
AAGGTGTTGCCTGATGTCCGAATTGCCTGGGGTGATGTGTGGGTCGGTGCGGCAGTCACGTCACTGCTGTTTACAATTGGTCGCACCCTGATTGGCATTTATTTGGGCAGTGCTGCGGTCGGGTCTGCGTATGGGGCAGCGGGTTCTTTAGTAGTTGTGTTGTTGTGGGTGTTTTATTCGGCTCAAATCTTGCTGTTTGGGGCTGAGTTTACCCAGGTCTATGCCCATCGCTATGGCTCGCAAATCCGACCTGCGTCGTCGGCAGTACCGCTCACTGAAGAGGGTCGAGTTCAGCAGGGAATGCCTACCCAGGAGTATGTAGAAGAGGTCGCCCAGTCTGAAGATGCGGCTGTTCGTACTTCACGTACTTCAGATAGAGATAGGCCGTCACGCCGTTCTGGACGAACAGATGCGCCAGCCTCGACACGGCGATCGCCCGAGCGTTCACCCGGCCTAGGGGCTGTGATTTTAGGCTCAGTGGTGGCGATCGCCCAAGCCACACGAAAAAAACGCCGTCGTCGCTAGTGCAAGGGGCAAGCGTATCCCCTTCTTCCTGCTCATCCTCAGATTTGTGGATGTGTTAAAGCGCGCGATCGCATACTCTAGCTACGGCACAGAATTAAACTCAACCATCAAAAAAGAAGGCTCTCATCTCAATTGCGGTTGAACCGTTTGACGAGACAAAGATTAGGAAGTTTTAGGGAACTCTATTAAGAGTTATCCCTACGTTCTACGGAAACGACATCGCTTTAAAGCGTTGTTTTACGCCGCAGTGTAGGGCTGAAACAGTGCACACCCGTTCTAGTCGGATTGCAGCTAGAACGGGTTTTGCATTTTTCGAACTGTTATTAAGGTCAATTAGGTTTATTGGCGCTGTTTATAGTGCAACTGTCAAAGACTCAATGTTTCGCAAAGTCTGGCGATTCGCCCAAAGATTCTACTAGGAGAAAATAGAGTATGCCTACCGATCAGGATTTGATTCGCCAGCAAGCGCTGGCTGCACTCATCGCCAGTTTTATTGCTCAAGGGCATCCTGAAGAATATGCCAAACACATGGCGATCGCCACTATTTTTCAAGCTGATTTGGAACTGCGAAATGCGCAACTAACTCGTTTGCTGGGCTGGCTGCAGCAAACGCACCCCACCGTCTACCCCGACGCGCTGCAACTTCTTGATGCAACCCGTACTGAGTTTGAGCAGAGAGTGCAAGCCTAAGTCAGCGATCAACCAACAGATTTAGCGGGTGCCTCGAGCCGTTCTTCATTCCCTCCATTAAAGGGTTTGAGCCCTGTTGCTGTGCAGTTTTTTAGGCGTTTCGTGAAGAGGGAGAGCGAGTAATAAAACTTGCCATTTTATGTAAATCTCTGCAACAGGTTCTGGATTTTTTATTGGCAGCGCTGAATTAATAGTGGATGGTCTGCATAAATGCGATTTCAATTGCGTAGGGGGGTGTGTATTTACACCTCTCTACTCATTCACGCAGACGATCTCAGTTGATTCCGCAATATCTGATTTGGAGAGCCCCCCATGCCAACGGATTACACGTTATTTGTTCATGGTGTCAAAACCCGCAGCAAAGAAGAATTTCGAAAGTCTGCAACGCAGTTGTCAGACGGCATCGCGTTGGGAATCAGCAATTCCTCTAGAACAGTGAAGCCTATTTGCTTCTTCTGGGGAGACCAAAGCAAAGATGCGCAAGATAAATTAGTTCATGGGTTTAAGCATTCAGAGGAAAAGTGGAACCAATTTTGGTTTCGAGATTTTCGCACTGAGCAGATTTTGGAATTTGTTGGCGATGCCGCACTATACCTTAGTCGTCATGTGGGGTCTAATGTCGTACGCGCGTTTCATCAACAGGTGCTGCAGGATGGGCTGAAAGACGCTAGCGCTGAGGCGGGCGATCGCCTGCATCTCATCACCCATA
>JBGTOF010000440.1:0-3270 GCA_041742695.1 Elainellales cyanobacterium
AGCTCCACTTCCAGAGCCTCCGCAATCAGTTTTGCCACATCCACGTCATAGCCTTGGGGCTGGCCGTCGGCCCCCATCGAGCCAAAGGGCTGCGAGTCTTGCGGCACAGCAATACGCACTTGCCCAGACGAGAGAATTTGATCGAGGGTAGACCCCAACGCCATCGGGGCTCCAGCCGGAGCCGCCTCCTCAGCAGCCCCGCCCGCCGGAGCCGAGGCAACATCCCCCGCCACGTTCTGCGAGGTTACAGAGCCGGTGGAGCAGGCAGCCACGCCAACAGTGAGCACGGTCGCGGCGATCGCCATCAGTACCGTATTACGAACGCTCGTGCGGAGCAGCTTTGATAAGCTCCACCGATCAGCCAGTACCCGAAAAGGACGAAAACTCATGAAGAAAAACCCTCTAACTATCCACTGAAATGAACGAATGAAATGAACTAAACCGAACTGAAAACGATAGAACCAAGCCAGACTCAAGCAGGTGCAGTCTTGAGCACCTAGAAACCTTGGAAAAGGCGGATGCGCTTATCCTTCTGTAGCAAACCGTTTTTCTAGCTGTTTGCTGAGCACCGACAAGGGAAAACATAGGCAGAAGTAGATCACCGCCGCAATAGAAAACAGCAAAAACGGCTTGAACGTGACATTGCTAATTGCAGATGCCGACCGCGTTAACTCCACAAACCCAATCACCGATGCCAACGACGTGCCCTTGATGACCTGCACCGCAAAGCCCACCGTCGGCGGAATCGACATCCGCACAGCCTGGGGCAAAATGACCCGCTTCAACTGTTTGAAATAGGTCATCCCCAATGCGGTTCCCGCCTCCCATTGCCCTTGGGGAACCGCCTGCACCGACCCCCGCCAGATGTCGCCCAGAAAAGCGCTGGTGTAGGTGGTGAGGGCAATGGCCGCTGCAGCCCAGGGAGACAGATTGAGATTGAACAGCACCGATAACCCAAAAAAGGCTAGAAACAACTGCAAAATCAACGGCGTCCCTTGGAAAAATTCCACATAGGCTGCACTGACATAACGCAGAATCTTGTTTGGAGAAATGCGGAACAGCATGATCAAAAAACCCACCGCACCGCCACCGATAAAGGCGATCGCCGACAGTGCAATCGTCCATCGAGTGGCTAGCAGCAAATTCCGCACAATGACATCGAGCGTGAACTGATCAGCGGCGGATTGCGCGAATAGAAAACCAGTCATAGCGAGAGGCTCAATAGATAGCAATGGAACGGATAAAAGGGCGACATAGACGAGATCGGGCTATCGAATGTATTGCATAAACGAAAAGAATTTTCGCTGAATCAAGAACGCCAAAAACTTCACAAACCAGACGATGCCCAAATACAAAAACGCAATGGTGAGGTAAATTTCAAAACTACGGAACGTGCGCGATTGCAGAAAATTGCCGACAAACGTTAGTTCCTCAGCCGAAATCTGAGACACCACGCTCGTAAACAAAATGGCAATCACAATCTGGCTGACCAAGGAGGGATAGATATTGCCCAAGGCGGGCATCAAGACCACATGGCGAAACACTTTTAGCTTGCTCAGTCCTAGCGCCATGCCCGCTTCGATCTGCCCTTTGCCAATGCCCTCAATACCCGCGCGAATAATTTCAGTGGAATAGGCCCCAAAATTGATCGCTAGCGCCAATACCGACGCCTGCCACGGCGTCAGTCGCAGTCCAATTCCCGGCAATCCAAAAAAGAAGAAAAAGAGCTGAATCAAAAAGGGTGTATTGCGGATGAACTCCACATAGGCGACGGCGATCGCATTCAAGATCGTATTGCCAGAGGTTCGCCCCAGGGCTCCCAACACACCCAGCAAGAGGCCAAAGGCAATCGATGTCAGCGCCAATTGCAGGGTAAGAAACACGCCTTGAATAAACAGGCCAACGTTGTTCCAAACCACCGAGAATTGCATGGTGTAGTCCATAGGCACCTCAATAGGCTAGTGGCTTCAAATCTCAATTCAATCGTGAGCGGTCAATCGCCCTAGGGCGCGTCATCAATTACAACCAAAACCCTTGTGGGATAAGCCCTGCCGCGCCCGCCCCAAACAACAGGCTAGGGGCTGTAACCTTTGATGC
Source organism: Elainellales cyanobacterium (assembly GCA_041742695.1). GTDB lineage: Bacteria > Cyanobacteriota > Cyanobacteriia > Elainellales > Elainellaceae > Kaiparowitsia. The sequence continues at coordinate 2,098 of JBGTOF010000440.1, forward strand.
TTGGACCATACGTGACTAATTGATGACAGCCCCTAGCAGCTCAACAACTCAATCTTCTAAAGTTTGCGAATTTGCGCGGTAACGAACTGTCTATATAGTCACCACTTGGCCCCTTGCTCAATATCTCTTAACTGAAATATTGAGAAATTACAGTTAAAGTCCTGAATCCCAACGAATTTGCTTTGTTCAATGATTAGTTTTATTGAATAGCTCAGACGCTTAGACACATCCATACAGGTATCAATCATTCACAAATGAATACTGAATACTGTACACAACTTCAGATTTAGATTTGTTATTTAGAATACGTTTTGCACTGTGGCATTATTCCAGATTGATTTGGGAGCTGATTCGCTCTTGGGCGAGGAAGGTGCGATCGCTCGGCAACGGGGCTACGGGCGCTGTGAGAGTAAATTTGCCTGCATCGATCCACTGTTTGAGGGCGATCGCCACCTGACGCGACAAGTGTAGACTGGCCAGCGGCGCGACGCGTACCGTTTTGCCATCCATGGTGAGTCGTCCCGACTTGAGCTGGGCGTAGCTCACGAGGCCAAAGGTGGGCCGCACTCGCCGGGGAATTGAAAAATCCACCACGGGAGCCACAATCTCGCTATCCTCAACCGTGCAGCGGCGCACCACCTCTTCATTCAGTACGGGCAGCGGCACGCCCACTCCGAGCATCAGCGACGCGCCATAGCTGCTGAAGTAGCAGCCCCGCACCCATTGGGGATCCATCTGCTTAGCATCTCCAATCAGGGCCAGGGTGGCCGCAGGGCCAATGGGCGTATCGTTGGGCAGTCGCTTTTGTAAGGGAAAGTGCTGGGTGCCTTCCCATGCGACATAGCCAACGCCGCCGCCCAGAAAAATGCGGCTGCCGTTCCCGATCACATCCAAACAGGGGTCGTTGATCAGGGGGGCGATCGCCCCCGGATTGGAATACACGGCGTTGCCTAAACGCGGCTGCAAACACCCCAAATAGGTATAGAGCGGGCGATCGCCCCCGTTCACTCCCACAATAAAGTTCTGATATAGGTTGCGGGGATTGTAGAGGTAAAACTGGTTGATGGTGTCGCGGGTGATGGTGGTTTCTAGCGATGCTCGCGGGTAGCAATCTGTCACTTGCCCAATCGCGCGCACCTGCACCGACTTCCCGGCAATCAGGTCGGCAATCAC
>JBGTOF010000472.1:0-3551 GCA_041742695.1 Elainellales cyanobacterium
GATGGGCCGCATGCGGTGGCGGCGGCGGTGGCGCAGCAGGGGCTCCTGCCATGGGTGGCCGTGTGCCTTGAGGCGCATTAATCGCAGTCGCCGGCCCCGTGTTGACGCGAGTCGAAGTATTGGGAATACCCTGAGTCTGCATGGGGCGCGTCACCTGCGTTACCTCGGGATTGCCCTGGGCCGCTCTTGGAGGGGGGGCCGGGGGACGAGGCATAGAAGGCGGCGGATTGAAGGGATGTTGGGCGTCTGTCATAAACCAGGTCTCACGGTTGGATGTTCAGGTAGGTCTATCGTAGGTGCTTGCGTCAAAAAAACAAGGAAACTTGATAATGAACGGTGGAAATTGAGACTAGTCCTCACAATACTCAACCAGAATGCCCAGAAACGACAGGCTTGTTATCAAATTGTTGACCTACGTCGGACTTCACCGTCTTCACTCTGGCAGAATCATTAAACTCACTGACTGAATCCTCTGCCGAAGCATTGCTCAAAACTGACCTAAAGCCCGGACGCGTGAAGGCGGTGGGAGTTGTGCTTCGCTCATGGCAGGATTGGGTTTAAGCAAGGGAACCGTACAGCAGCCTTCGGCTAGTTCAAGCTTGACGTTCGCGATACCCGTATGGATCAGTGAGTCTTAATTCAATTCGAAGCCAATTCGACGTGGAATGACGTGGGATTTTGAAGTGGGATCGATCGATGGTATCGGCGTTGAATTGGACGAGTCCAGCGGCTAGGGCAGCACTGACTCCCGACAGGTCGGGGGACAGGGGGTATAGCCCGTGGTGATGGATCCATGCTGTCTAGTATAGGAAAACCTGAAGACTGACAAAAGTAAACCTAATGATCTGTCTAATTGATTTACCCTAAAAAGAGTAATGGTTTTTGTTTAATCTCTTAAAAGGTATCGTTTTATGCACCTGAGTGACGTTGCCCACCCTAACCAGTTGCATGGTCTGTCAACTAATCAGCTAGAGCAAATTGCCCGCCAAATTCGAGAGAAACACCTGCAAACTATCGCCGCAACAGGTGGACATCTCGGGCCGGGGTTAGGCGTGGTGGAACTGACGCTAGCGCTTTATCAAACCCTTGATCTCGATCGGGATAAGGTGGTCTGGGATGTGGGGCACCAAGCCTATCCCCATAAACTCATCACTGGACGCTATGGCCGCTTCCACACGTTGCGCCAGAAAAACGGCATCGCGGGTTATCTGAAGCGGTGCGAAAGTAAGTTTGACCACTTTGGCGCAGGTCATGCGTCGACTAGTATCTCTGCAGCGTTGGGGATGGCGATCGCCCGTGATGCCCAAAAGGACGACTACAAAGTCGTTGCGGTGATTGGGGATGGTGCCCTAACCGGGGGCATGGCGCTAGAAGCCATTAACCATGCGGGCCACCTACCTGACACCAACCTCGTGGTCGTGCTCAACGACAATGAAATGTCGATTTCTCCGAATGTCGGTGCGATTCCCCGCTATCTCAACAAAATGCGCCTCAGCCCGCCGATGCAGTTCCTTACCGATCGGCTTGAAGAAGACTTCAAACATCTCCCGTTTGTGGGCGAAACCCTCACCCCAGAGTTAACCCGCATCAAAGAAGGGATGAAGCGGCTGGCGGTGCCGAAGGTGGGTGCTGTGTTTGAAGAACTGGGCTTTACCTACATGGGGCCAGTAGATGGGCACAACCTAGAAGAGTTGATAGCCTCGTTTAATCGGGCACATCAAATGACGGGGCCAGTGCTGGTGCATGTCGCGACAACCAAGGGCAAGGGCTATGCGATCGCCGAAAAAGATCAAGTCGGCTACCATGCCCAGAGCCCGTTCGACCTGGTGACCGGCAAAGCCCAACCGTCCAACAAGCCCAAGCCTCCGAGTTATTCCAAAGTGTTTGGCGAAACGCTCTCGACTCTGGCCGAGAACGACGGCCGCATCATGGGCATCACCGCAGCCATGGCCACCGGGACTGGGCTCGACATTCTGCAAAAACGTCTGCCCCACCAATATATTGACGTGGGCATTGCTGAGCAGCATGCCATTACCCTGGCGGCAGGGATGGCGTGTGAGGGCATGCGCCCCGTGGCGGCTATCTACTCCACCTTCCTTCAGCGTGCCTTTGACCAGATTGTGCACGATGTTTGCATTCAAAAGCTGCCCGTCTTCTTCTGCCTAGATCGAGCGGGAATTGTGGGCGCAGATGGCCCCACGCACCAGGGGCTCTACGACATTGCCTACCTGCGATGCCTGCCCAACATGGTGCTGATGGCTCCCAAAGACGAAGCTGAATTCCAACGCATGATTGTCACCGGGGTGAACTATACCGATGGCCCGATTGCGGTGCGGTATCCCCGAGGCAGCGGCATTGGCGCACCCTTGATGGAAGAAGGGTGGGAACCCCTGCCCATCGGCAAGGGTGAACTGGTGCGCCAGGGTGACTCGCTGTTGATGGTGGCCTATGGCACGATGGTGAACACCGCATTGCAGGCGGCAGAAATCCTCAGTGAACATGGGGTAGAAGCGACGGTGATCAACGCCCGCTTTGCCAAGCCGCTCGACACAGAACTCATTCTGCCGCTGGCGCAGCAGATTGGGCGAGTGGCAACGCTAGAAGAAGGCTGCTTGCCCGGAGGCTTTGGCACGGCGGTGGCCGAAGCGCTGATGGATGCAGGCATTACGGTTCCGGTGACACGCATTGGCGTGCCGGATGCGCTGGTGGATCACGCGACACCCGCAGAGTCGATGGTGGCCGTCGGGTTGACGAGTGACCAAATTGCTGAGCGGTTGCTGCAGCAGTTTAGTGTAGACGCGCCCGCAGAGCGCTCAAAGGTTCACTAATGTCTGGTGGGTCTAATGTAGTGAGCCTAACTTAAAGGATGAAATAGAGGATGAGGATGCCTAACCGCATTCTCATCCTTTATTTTTTCGTTTCACGTCGCGTCAGGCTGGGGAATTCGAGGCGTTAAGTGCCCCAAACCCAAGGATGCAGGCTGCTGACGCGAGCTTCGAGAGAGACTGCCCTTGTTCGCTGGCTTAGCGGGTAGACGCAGGCAAGTCTCGGGGCGGTGGGGCGGGCGATCGCACCAACACCGTCATATACTGCCCGTCCGCAAAGGGCGCAGGAATAATCGGCGTAAACTGGGCGCGATCCGTCGCCACCTTTTTCACATACAGCTCGTTCATCAGATGGATCACCTGATCGCGTGTGCCGATGATCCACACCTGCGCGTTGCTCTCGCCCTGGTGCGATCGCACCAGCGCCTTAATCTCAGAACTCATGGGTTTTTGCCTCGCTAATGCGTGTTGTAGAGGAAACGCGCTTGGGGACGTGGTTGACCCAACCACTTGTCAGCATTAGCGAGGCGCTTGATAATCATCAAAGCCTGGCTCCTGCCTCAGCCAGGAGTCAGGTCAGCTGGTTAGGTAGTGCTACCAACACTCCTAATCAGCGCCCAAAACCCCAAGCGCGCGTTTAGTTGTCACCGGAATCCAATTCCGGTATCGCAAAGAATAAACCAACTCGCTAGAGAAAACAAGTGTTTTTCTCTACATTCTGACGTG
>JBGTOF010000480.1:0-4531 GCA_041742695.1 Elainellales cyanobacterium
TACCTGGTGGGTTAATCGCAAGGATGCCGAAGGCAGCAACGTATTTGAGGGTGGCTTTTTAGGGCTAGACAACATCGGCGTGTTTGATCGCAGCGCCCCACTGCCCACTGGCGGCTACATTGAGCAGTCTGACGGCACCAGCTGGATGGCGATGTACTGCCTCAACATGCTCACCATTGCCCTAGAGCTGGCCCAAGACAACCCCGTCTACGAAGATATGGCCACCAAATTTTTCGAGCACTTTATCTACATTGCCGATGCCATGAACCACATCGGCGGCGGCAAAACCCAGCTATGGGATGAGGAAGATGGATTTTTCTACGACGTGCTGCACCTGCCCCACGGCGAACGGCTGCGGCTCAAAATTCGCTCGATGGTGGGGCTCATCCCACTGTTTGCGGTCGAGACCCTAGAGCCCGACCTACTCGAAAAGCTCCCCGGCTTCAAAGAGCGACTGGAGTGGTTTGAAGCGAACCGTCCCGACCTCAGCCACAACGTGGCCAGCTTTGTCACCGAAGGCATGGACAAGCGCCGCCTGCTGGCGGTGGTCAAACCCGACAAGCTAAAGCGCATTCTCGAAAAAATGCTGCATGAAGACGAGTTCCTTGGCCCCCATGGCATTCGTGCCCTCTCGCGCTACCACCGTGACCAGCCCTACCGGTTTGATGTAGGTGGACAGGAGCACCGTGTCACCTACGAACCGGCAGAATCAAGCACTGGGCTATTTGGCGGCAACTCTAACTGGCGCGGCCCGGTGTGGTTTCCGGTCAACTATCTGCTGATCGAGTCGCTGCAAAAGTTTCACCAATATTTAGGGAATGACTACCGGGTCGATTGCCCCACCGGCTCTGGTCAGACCAAATCGCTGTGGGAGGTCGCGCTGGATCTCGAGGATCGGCTAGTCTGCACCTTTCTACAGGATGACGCTGGGTGCCGCCCGGTCTACGGCGGCATCGACCGGTTTCAGCATGATTACCACTGGCACAACTACATTCTGTTCTACGAATATTTCAACGGTGACGATGGGGCGGGTCTTGGTGCTAACCACCAGACCGGCTGGACGGGTCTGGTGGCCAAACTGATTCAGCAGGTGGGGCAGTATAGCGATCGCTAGCCTACATACCCTTACACCTGAGCGCGATCGCGCCAAGCCAAAATGGGGGTAACATCAGTTTCGATTCAGAACTGATGTGCCAGGTGAATCGCGGGGTTACAGATCTAAACGTTCAGACCTGCCAACGAGAACGACAAATCAAGAGACCTCTTGCAGATTAAGCGAACTCAGCTGAGTTAAGCGACCTGAGATTGCTCAAGTTGGACAGAGCAGCAATCAGATTACACCGTAGGCCAAAGGGACGACTGCGGTTGCTGACGATAAGCAGTTGCAGGAAGCACAGCAGGGTTTTGATGTAGCCGTTGCCAGGGTCGTTTTTGGGCGGTGCTGAACGCCTGATGCGTAGAGCAACTGAAATAAGGAGTAAGAATTGTGGAGATCCTTGGTTGGCTAGCATCTTACAACTTATAAAGATGGCGTTTTAACGGTGAACCGCAGCGGCGGCAGATCCGCTCAGACTCGGGTTCGCAAGCTTTTAAGTCGTCCGTTGCCGTCAAATCCAAGGTTGGCCATTTGGGCCGGTGACGTCTTCGAGTTTGGCAATGTCGCGGGCCTAGAGCCGCAGCCACATCTGGTCGTTGCCCCTGAAGCTGGCAACAAAGTTGAGCTTAGCCAATAGCCAACGCTGAGGTTGCGGTCAATGGGGTCATCGGGGTCGTCAGCCCGTCCGGAGCCGCTGGCGGCTAACTTTACCTAAGCAGAATGTATGTGGTTTTATTTGAAGTTGAATGAACTGATGACGGCAGATGGAAACCAGAAGTTGACGTCCATATGCCGTCATCAGCATTCTATGCTCGAATAGCATGACAGCTGTAATTTATCAACTGTGGCAATCATCACCATGTTCACAAAGAATTGACTTTATAAGAAGTTAAGACAAATGCAGATAATGCACACTAAATAACTGCTGCGCATCTGTCCAAACTTTTTCTGCTCGAAATCCGGCTAGTGCTGCAAGTTCCTGAAACTCCGGTACTGTGTATTTGTAGGAATTTTCGGTTCGCAACGTCTCGCCCGCACGAAACGGAATTTCTACATCACCTAAATGCACAATCTGGTCTTTACAGCTCACCAGGTTCATTTCAATCCGCCCAAGCGGATTATAGGTTGCGCAGTAGTAGAAGTTCTCAATGTCAAAATCGGTGCCCAGATCGCGATTAATGCGATGGAGCAGATTTAGCGCAAAGGCGGCAGACACTCCTTTGGCATCATCATAGGCAGGCTCCAGAATTGCCTTATCCTTCTTCAAATCAACCCCAATGAGAAAGTCACCATTAGGCTGTAGGGAGGTGGCTGCATTCCTGAGAAATTGCACAACTTCATCTGGTTCCAAATTGCCGATAGAAGAGCCTGGAAAGAAGCCAACTTTATGCTTGTGCTGAATGGTTGGAATGTGGGAAAGCTGTAGCGGCTGGGTATAGTCTGTACAAATGGCGATCGCCTCTAAGCCTGGATAATCTGCTACCAGCTTCATGCAGGATTCTTGCAAATGCTGTTTGGAAATATCCAGTCCAACATAGGTTGCCAGATTTGGCATCTTATCTAACAGAATTCGCACCTTTTGACTACTACCACTACCGAATTCAATCAGCGCACCATTACCAATCAAATCTGCAATTTCCGAAGCGTGCGTTCGTAAGATCATCATTTCTGTACGCGTGAGATAGTACTCCTCTAACTCACAAATTGCGTCAAAAAGTTCTGCACCCCGCTTGTCGTAGAGCAGTTTGGGTGACATTCGTTTCTGCGGCTGACATAACCCGTGAAGCACCTCTGCACGCATATCATGCAAAGGAGGATGCAAATCATACAGCTTGAGGTGGGAATGATCGAGAGATACTGTCATAACAAGTTTGAGGAAAGATAAGTGAACATCGGCAAAATTCGCTGCAATGCCCCAGAGCGCGTCATCAATTAAACGTGAAACCATTGAGGCATCAAGGTTGTACCGTTTTTCCAAAATAAGAGCTACAGATGGGGGCAAGGGGTCGAAGTCACACACACTGCCTCAAAATCTGTTGTTTGATTTTGAAAATTGATATAAGAGCGATCGCCCTTATAAACAGCTAGGGACTGTCTTTGCTTGAGCATCAGGATTCTAGATGGAATTAATGACAGTCTTTTGGGACATGCTGTAACCTAAACCAGCAGGCCAAGAGAACAGCTTGATGGAATGGGGGACTGACTCGTTACTGAGCCAATCGAATGCCGCTGAATTGCCAGCGGGTTTCGGGTGGAAAGAAGTTGCGATAGGTCGCGCGAGTATGGCTGTGAGATGTGGCACAAGAGCCGCCGCGCAGCACCATTTGATTGCACATAAACTTGCCGTTGTATTCCCCTACAGCACCCGGTGCAGGCTGAAAACCGGGATAGGCCAAATACGCACTCTGAGTCCATTCCCATACATCGCCAAAGAATTGATCGGGGCGAGTCGTACCTATTGCTGGCATCGGATGAAGCATGCCACTCTCGACAAAATTGCCCTGCAGCGGCACCTGTGCAGCGGCCACTTCCCACTCTGCCTCGGTTGGTAAGCGCTTGCCAGCCCAACGAGCATAGGCATCCGCTTCGTAATAGCTAACATGGCAAACGGGTTCATGCTCTTCTACCGGGCGCATTCCACCCAAGGTCATCACCCACCAATTTCCATCGATTTGTTCCCAGTACAGGGGCGATCGCCATTGCTCAGTTTGTATGGTCGCCCAGCCTGCTGCCAGCCAATATTCTGGGTTCTGGTACCCGCCCGCTTGCATAAACTCCAAATACTCACCATTTGTCACCAAGCGAGGAGCCAAAAAGTAATCCTGCAAGTATACAGAGTGTCGAGGCTGCTCATTGTCAAACGCGAAAGTTTCTCCCTCGTGCCCGATCTCATACAGTCCACCCGGATAATCTAACCAGTGCTCCGTAGCCGTGTTGAACGATGGTGCTGACGGTAAATTCAAGCGATAGGCAGGCCGCAGGGGGTTCAAGGCCAGGATGTGCTTAATGTCAGTCAGCAGCAATTCCTGGTGCTGCTGTTCGTGGTGCAACCCCAGGCCCACAAGAGCGGCCACCTCTGCACTGAGTGGCTGATTGAGGAGCGATCGCATTGCGTCATCAACGTGTGCTCGATAGCGATAAACGTCCTTTACAGATGGTCGAGAGAGTAAGCCTCTCTGGGATCGAGGATGACGCTGTCCAACTGCTTCGTAATAGGAATTGAAGAGATAAGCAAACTGAGGATGAAACACCTCATATCTTGCTAAATAGGGAGCTAGAAGAAATGCTTCAAAAAACCAAGTTGTATGCGCTAAATGCCACTTTGGGGGGCTGACATCAGGCATACTTTGGATTATATAATCTTCGATCGCCAGCGGCTGACAAATCTGTTCGCTGAATTGACGAACCTGCTGATACTGGCTCAAAAAAGAGGCT
>JBGTOF010000013.1:0-2090 GCA_041742695.1 Elainellales cyanobacterium
CGGGATAAAGGGACCACCCCTTTTCACCACTGTCTTTCGCGATTGATTCCAGAACCAGACTGATGACGGACCTAACGCACCATTGTTCTTGCGCTCTTAACTGATAGTGATAACCATCCCCAGAATAGGACCTCTCAGCGCTGCTCTACCCTGTTGCTTTGCCCCTTGCCGCACTCCCTCCGTTGGAGACTAACGTTAAGGGAGGATTCGGCGATCGCCATCCCTTAAATTCCAGTCTGCCCAAGAGCCACTCGTTTGGCGAGCAGATCCTAGACAGGACTGGGTATCAATGGGCGCAAACCCTTTATACATTCAGATCTTCGGACACCTTCGGTAGGCCAAGGCTGTAGTTGCGGACTCGGCTCTGGAGGTTGTAGCTCACCGTGCCTTGATGTAAGAGCGATCGCACAAAATGTTCTAAATCTGACCCAATGCGCCGAATCGTATAGTCTGTCAATGTTTCGCCCTCACTAGCGGCGACCAATTCGTCAAACTTACGATACATCTGTTGCAGCGCTTCATCTGTCCACTGCAACTCATTGTCTGGATCAATATCTAGGGTTAGCTTGTCAGCGCTAGGCACAAGCTCATCATTCTCAATCTCCGCCGCAAAGATGTGAATGTGCCGGGTCGTGGACTTAAACATGTACATGGCGCAGGGTTGACTCACTCTCTAGGATTCGATCGCTATTCTACAAGCTTTACCGAGGCTTCTGCTGTCTCTCGCGGCATCGTGTGGAGAGAGGAACCAGGGACAGGCGGGCGATCGCTCTAAATTCACACACTCTCCCCTAGCATTTCTCAGCCACGGGCTCAGCATCTGGGATCTATCATAGAAAAGAAGTTAATCCTAGCGATCAGCTTTGTGGCCAATTAGCAGCCAGAGCAGCCCCATCACCCTCCTAAAAAGGCTCAAGCTAGACAGCAGGATGAGCATTCCTACCTCGGCACTGCTGACTATGGGGCCAACGCAGAGATTCGCATCTAAGACAGTCCGCTCAGATTGTATACGCGGTGTATGCAGCAGTTCCAAGTTGGGGAACGCTATTGCAAAACGCCGCCAATGCGTGACACACCAAAATTTTTAGTTCAATACCGCTTTTCCTACAACTATGAGTGAGCGGAACATTTCAGCATAGTGGCTCTGGCATGGGCCAATAGAGCAACTTCTACCCCATTGGTCTAGTTTTCTGTCTCGAATTGCTACAGTATGCAAGAATCACCGCCAAGTTCACTGCCAAGCTCTCTGTGCTGCTGCTATGAATACTCTCGATTCCTCCACTCCAAACAGTCAACCCGTCCAGAACTTGATTCGAAACACTTCCCTGCTCGTAACGGGTGGGATTCTTGCCACTAGTCTGTTTGTGGGGGTGGGGCTGTGGCGCAGCGGCGCAGCCTTCTTATCAGAGTTAGGCTCTTTTTTTACTCTGACAGAGGGAGAGCCCACGGTAGATATTCAATCCCTAGTGGTGAAGCAGGTGCGTGAGGCCAGTGAGCTGACCACAGCAGTGTTTACCATGCAGGCCATCGTTCCGGCTCAGCAAGACCGCCTGTTTGCAGGTTATGTAGTTGGCTCTACCCGATTGCTCTATATCGCGCAGGGCGAAGTGCGCGCCGGGGTCGACTTATCTCAGCTAACCCGCGATGATGTGCAGCTTTTAGGAGACGCAGAGGGCACTTTGGTCATCACGCTACCACCGCCCCAAATTCTTGATCGCAAAATTGATGTCGACCGTTCTCAAATCTATGACTATGACCGAGGTTTTTTGGGATTGGGGCCAGATGTAGCGCCCTATCTTCAGCAGACAGCCCAGCGCCAAACGCTTGATGTGGTGCTGGCGGCCGCGTGTCGGCAGGGCATTTTGCAACAGGCGAATGATCGCGCTCAGGCCGTGGTCAGTCAATTGCTTTCGACAACAGGCCAGTTAGCCGTGCAGGTAGACACTCAGCCCGTCGCAGCCGATGCTTGTGCAGCAGACGCGAGTGCCTCAGCCGTGCCATCTAGCCTGACTGAAGGGGCGATCGCTCCCCAGCCAGATCTCCAAATTAATTCCCAACCCGCCGCAGAGATGAATCCCGAACCCGCCACT
>JBGTOF010000019.1:0-13479 GCA_041742695.1 Elainellales cyanobacterium
CCGAAGCAGATTCGGTGGAGCGTGGTGCGTCCCTGGCCGGTGATCACCACCGTAGCAATACCCTCGGCCTGAACCGACACGTCAGCCGGTGCTCCAGGAGGGCGCTCGACACTGGCACTGTCGACGATCGATGCGCTCGCATCGAAAGCAATCATCGTCACTGCGCCGCCCGCACTCGCAACAGTGGCCGTCACCGAGTCGACGGCCTCAGGGAACGTCACTCGCAAGCCCCCCTGTTGGGGCACCAACAACTTGAACGCCCCGAGTGGTTCGCCGAAGGTGGCGAACTGCAAGGCCAACCCATCGAGCGGCTCGAAGGTCACGCCGTCGATCATGGAATCACCCGAAGCCAGAATTAAACCAGGATCAATCGTGCTGAAGTCGATGCACTGCTCCGGCGCCGGAGGAACCTCGTCGTCCTTCTTCGGCTCTTCGACTGGACAGGGGAATACCTTGAGATCAACCGCATCGATGAACACCTCGTCAGCGCGCTGGTTGCGGCTCTCGATGAACACCGTGACCTGGTTTGCTTCGGCGTTTGCACGCACGGCGACCGGAGTCCAGTGCTCAACGCTCGTAGCCACGTCTGTCCAAACGATCGAAACTGCCTCCGGGTCTTCACCACCTATGGGATCGATACCGATCCGGAGCTTGACCGCCGCAGTAGACGCATGGACAAACGCCGAGAATTGGTAGTCCCAGCTGACATTTGCTCCAACCGATTGGAAGATGCCAGTGGCAAGTGCACCGCCACCAACACTGGTGATGCCCTGTGAGCGTTGTTCGTCGAACACCACACATTCCTCGCAGAAGAAGATGCGTTGACCGGTGAGAACGCTGGGACTTAAGCCAAGAACATAGGGCGTCCAGAAGTTGCCCACCCGACCGAACAAATGCACTCGGAAGCCCTCGCCGAAGTCACCATTGCGTAGGTCGACGACCTTCACGACGGTACGGTCACTGCCGAAATCCCCGTCGTCATCGGTGATGGTCAGTTCAGCAACGTAGGTACCGCACTCCTCAAAGCAATGGGTTGCCGTTGCCGTCCCTCGCGCAGCGGGAGGATCGTTCGTCTCGACGATCGTGGCAGCGGCGATCGGTGAGCAGTCGCCGAAGTCCCACAGACCGGTGTGGGTATCGCACCAGCCAACGTCCTCGAACGTGCCGACGAGGCGGGTCGGCACGCATGGATAGGCGAAGACCTCTGCGCCAGCGTCGACGGTGGGGGCCACGTTCTCGATCACGGCCGTCGTCGTCTCGGTGATCGAGCCACCTTGTTCATCGATGACCTTGACCGTGACGGTATAGATGCCGTTGTCACAGTAGGTGTGCCGCGCCACCGCCGTCCCGGACGCCGCCGGGGCTTGGTTGGATTCGGTGACCTCGCAGTCAACGGGTGCGGTCCCGTCGCCAAACAGCACATACGCGATGTGCCGGTCGAGCCACGAGGCATCGGTAAAGTTCGCTGTGACCTCGACTTCGTGACCTTCCAATCCTTCGATCGGAGTCACCGAGGTGATCACTGGGCGTGAGTTGCGAACCCGGACGAGTCCGAGGTCTCGGTTCCGGACTTCGATATTTTCACCGAACTGACGGTTCACTGTGGTGAGTCGAGCGACGCGATAGCCACGCTGGGCATAGGTGTGGTCGGGAGTTCGACCTGAGAGCGCTGCGCCGTCCCCCGCACTCCAGTCGTAGTCGGTCTGGTTTGCGATCAGACCGCCGACGAACAAGAGCGGTGATCCTGCGATGCTGGTGTAGGGGGCGCCAGTTGTCGCCTGCGTATCGTCCAGGCTCCGGAACTCGCTCTCAGCGGTTGCGGAACCGGCCATGATCACGCCGTCGGGTGAGATCGCGATCGGGTTGTTGAATCGGGAGGCAATGTTCACCGCGATGTTCGAGAGTTCGTCGGGTACTGGTGCCGCGACAGCCGAGCCAAATTGGTCGCCCGCCTGCTTGCCGGCCGCACGTTCGATCGCCTCGCGAATGAAAGTTGACAAGATGAAGACTAGGGCGCCGATGATGCCAAAGCCGAACAACGTCAGAAAGACTCCGATCACTGCGCCGATGAGTGCATCAAGCAGATTCTGGCCGATACCATCGGCGCCCAACTGCACGTTCGGGTCATCGACGAGTTCAGTGCCAAGATCTCGAGTCGTCGCAGAGACGAACCGCACTGTGGAGAAGTCCCCTGCGAATGGTCCCAGCGGCGCATCGAGGAGGGCGGTGGTCTCGCCGTCCACAACAACGGCATCCTCAGCCAGAGTGCGGACCTCACTTGCACCCTGGACCTCGACGAATGTTCCGGCAGGAATGGTGGTGTTCGAGCCGAGGTTATTCACGGGCAATTCGTCGGTGACGATGCCGCCATTAACGTTGCCCTCGCCGAGCACAGTGTCTTCCCAGAGGAGTCGCAGGTTGACGCTCACCGAGCCGCCAATCTCCTTAAACAATACTGCGTTCGGCCGCAGAACGGTGATCGGTCCTGAGATGTTGATGTGTCCGCTGGACAAGCTTGGGGTGAACTCGTCGAGGCGGATCTCCCGGTCGTTACCCCCACCGTCGAACCGGCGGCCTGGCACACCGAAGCCGGTGATGAATGACAGCCGTGCACCTACTTCGGGAGCTGAATCGAGGTCTTGATCGAGTTGCATCGTCGCCTGGCCGGCGGTGATGGTGGCATCAGCAGTCACCCGATACTCGCCGGCCACGTTGGTCACGGTGAACCGCGTTCCTGCTCGGATAGTTCCCGAGTCGTTCACAAGACCGTTGATCGTCAGAATGTCATCGGACTGGTTTGAGACCGTCACGAAAGCCGACAGGAACTCGATGGCCGCATTGTCGTTTGGTGCGTTCTCGAGATCCCCAGTGAGCACCACGGTCGCAGCGCCGTCCTCGACCTCAGCGTCCTCGGCAAGGATGAAGGTTCCCACATCAACGATCCGCATCCGCGTGCCAGCGAAGACCATCGGCACGTCGCCGAAGCCATCAACATTCAGTTCCGTTCCGGTCTGACCGCCTCCGGCGACCCGGCACGAACCAACAATGCTCGATTGCGTGTCCGGCGTATGGATCCAGATGTCGAGAGCTTCGAGGAATGGCTCGTCGTCGAAGAACACCGCGAAGTCCTCACCTGCCGGGAGGAACGACTCGACATCGCTAACTTCTGCGTCGGGTCCGCTGTTGACGGCGATGATGAGCGAGGAATCGAGGATCACCGGCGTGGCATTGGTAAAGTCAGCGTCTTGTGCGCGCTGCCAAAACGGCAGCACCTCGTCGGAGTCGACGAGTCGGTCGCGCACCAGCGTCGCCACTTCGGCGTTGATCTCGTCGAGTGTCAATGCGTCGATCGGCTGGACTTCGTCACCCAGCCGCTGTGCAATATCGTCGGCGATTTCGTTCAGCACTACATTGATCACTGCTTCAACTTCGGGGCGCGCCGCAGTCGCGTTGCCTTCGTAAACGTCGACGAGCACGACCGTCGCCTCGCTGGGATCGACTACGATCGAAACGGACGCGGGTGACACGTCGAGGAGGCGCACTACGTCGGCGGGCACTTGCACAACACATCGTAAGGCGATCGCCGGCTCGAATACGGCGTTGGGATCGGTCGGGTCGATGTTGCTGAATCGAAGATCGATGGGAACCAGGAAGTTCATTCGATTCGCTGCCAGCGGCAGCACACGCAGGCTCCGCAGGGGAGCAGCTTGCGGTCCAACGTCATTCTCGATCTCGACGGAAACGTCGGCGTTGAAAACCACTAAGGGTCGGTTCATTTCTGTCTGAGGACCGGCGGGGATCACACCGTTCGCAAACAGGTCGTGCACGCCACTCTCGAACACCTCACTGAGGAAGAGGTTGTCGTCGAGGGGATGACCGCTCGTGACCGAGGCCTCGACGGTGACCGTACTCGTGTCGAGGCCCACGAGTACCTGATCGACCAGCGTCGTCGAGCGCACTTCACCCTCGATCGTGAGTGCCGAAGTTATGTCGTAGAGCACTGCTGCGGGAGCGGATGGTGCCTCGAACTCAAGCATTGCGTCGGCCTGCGAGAACACGATCCGGATGCCATTGGTCTCAGGGAGCATGGCCAGCGATAGACCGCCTCGAGCCACCGTCACGACAGCGTCTTTCACGGTGAGATCACCGATGTCGAATGACCCGATCGAGCCGAAGGTTTGTGCCAATGGGGAGTCGGCGCGGAGCCGCTCCTCCGAGAGAATTTGTTCGAGGAAGCCTCTTTGATATTCGATGAGAGTCTCGAAGCCTGCCGTATCCATGTCACAATCTCCTTCTATTGCACTTCGTTACAGCTACGCATGCATCACCTCTTAACCAGCAGCAGTGAAGGGAGGTTTTGCACGGCAGATGAGGCTCAAATGAACGTGCCGGACTGAAGAAATTGACTCAATCGAAGCCTGAAATATCTGATATACAATCTTTTCAGGAGATATGGCCCATTTTTATACGAATCGGTGCCATACCCCATTGAGCACTCGGTTTGATTGATAGTCACCTCAGCTAACCTCCCAGCAGTGTCAGAAGAAAGAGGTTCAGGTCGTTAATTAATTATTTAGTTGGCCTACCAAAGGTCTATTGACTCTTTATAAGCTACGAGATGCAACTCAGATGCGATATTACCCTGAAGGGTACTCTTTGCCTCGCCGATAATCTTCCCTGTTTTGTCCCTATCAAGATTTAGGGCGATTAGGTTATAAAAATCAGCTTAATTAGCCCTTTAACTTCAGCCGCGATCGCACCAATTATCTTTACCCTCTAATCAATCCGAGACCATTTCGGTCTAGTGGAAGGAAAGCTAAGACCCCGGCACCTGGGAGAAACCCCGATCAGGCTGCATGGTGGCCCAGGATAGTTGCCCGCGCCTCAAAGCAGCATCACAATCTCTCTCGGCAGATCTTTCGTGAAACGTTCCAATCTTTGTCCTACGCCGCGTAGGACAATCACCCTCTAGATGCATCGGCGTAAGCCAGATCGGCGAGCTGCGCGAGCAGGCAACTACTCAACGCTAAATCAGAGGTTTCACCAGTTGGCAGGAACAAAGGAATGAGGGGTTTAGGCAACTGGCACAAAGTGTTTAGTCCGCTGTGCAGCAGCTCGTGGGGCCAAGCTGGAGAGTGCTTTACAGCACCAGATTCAGGCGGGCCACAATATGAGCACGGCGGTGAAGCGGGTGGCGGAGGAGTGGTGTTCGGGCGATCCTGAACTGGCCCACGATACTCGCCCTCAAGCAGGCTATGAGTCCATTCATGAAGCCGTAAAACGCATCACTAACTTGTTCGCTGGTGCAACCGCGCCTTTTTGCGGGGGCAATTGTGCGATCGCCCCTAAAACCCCAACATCCCAGCTTTTGCCTCAGCGATCGCCCCTGAAATCGCAAGATTCCAGCTTTTTACAACAGCGATCGCCCTTTAATCTCAACCTCCCAAGTTTCACTTTAGACCTCCGATCTCGAAGAAATCGGAGGCATGGGCGGTTGCAACGATCGCGTCAAGAGAGGTGATCGCTCTCCATCACAATACGATCGCTTCTTGAAACGGTTATCAGATAAAACCTGGAAAAGACATGGAAGTATTTGCCATTAGCAGGTTAGGCAATGCCCTACTATCAAGAAGGCAAGTCCGGACATGTTTGGTGATAGGGCTGTCCAGGCAAGAACTGTTGCCACTCTTCCGGCGTGAAATTGCGTCCAGCGGTGCGGCAAGTGACTGTAATCAACTCATCCTCATTCACTCGCCAGAGACGAGCGTCGTTACTCGCATTACCTCCACTGAGCAACCAATGGCTATCGGCACTAAAGGCAAGCGAATTAACCAATGAATCATGACCCCGCAGAATAATGGGTGCAGCTTGAAGTTCTTTGGGGTTCCACAAGCGAATTGTTTGATCAGCACTAGCTGTAGCTAGCCATTGACCGTCAGGGCTAAACTGCACATTAAATACACTCCCTTGATGTCCCAAAAGCTTGTAGGGTGACTGAGTCAGTTGAGTCATATCCTGTAACTGTACCTGCTTATTCCAAGAACCTGCAACTAACCAGTGCCCATCAGGACTGAATGCGACGCTGGCAACACGACTGACTGGATCGGTGAACTCGATAACCTTAGAATTGGCAGCAGAATTTGCAATTGTGAGATCCCAAAGTCGAGCCTTACCATCCCAGCCTGCGGTTGCCATCCAACGACTATCAGGACTGAAGACGACATCTGCAACCACATCACAGTTGCCTGGAAATAGTGAGGGATTTATATTTGGATTCTTGAGAGTCAAATCCCAAACTATTGTATTTCTATCGGTGCAAACATTGCCTCCGGTAGCAAGACGGTGCTCATCTGGGCTGAAGGCGAGCGATCGTACGCCACGATTTTGAGTATCGAGAATATGACTAGGTTCCGTCGGCAACGAGGGGGAATGCATGTCCCACAGCCGTACAGTCCCATCATAACTGCCAGCCGCCAACCATCGTCCACTAGAACTAAAAGCCATACTCCAGAAACTAGGTCCTGTGAGGTTGTGGGATGGAGCAGAAGGTTCGGTCATGTTCCATAGCCGAACAGTGCCATCTACACTCGCCGAGGCTAACCATTTACCGTTTGGGGCAAATGCTACGTGGTAGATAACGTTATTGTGTCCGATGAGCAAGATCGGTGGGCGCAGGGGTTCAGTTCTACTCCACAGGCGGATAATGCGATCGCCCCCCGCAACGGCAACCCATTCAGGGCTGAGGGCTACAGCGGCTACTCCATCTTGAGTACCTCGGTAAACAGTCGGGTCAGCCGAAACATCAGGAACCTTCCACAAGCGGACTTGGGTATCTTGACCAGCAGTTGCTAACCATTGTCCCTCAGGATCAAAAGCAACCTCATTGACTGAGTCTTCATGCCCTCGAAGGACAACGGGTGGAATTGACAGATCGGTAATATCCCATAATCGAGCCGTGTTGTCGGTACTGGAACTGGCTAACCATTTTCCATCGGGACTGAATTTTAACGAACTGATGTAAGCCGTATGTCCTCGCAAGAAAAAGCGGCAGACAGAATAACCCGAATCGGTTTGACAGTCTGGAGATCTTGGCTGTGCAGGGTCTAAGCTTCGCAGATCCCATAGCTTCAAGTCACTGATGCCGGTAGCTAACCAACGGCTATCGGGGCTGAAGGCGAGGGCATTAATCCACCCGTTATTGCTACCAATGATGGTGGATGAAGTATTAGACAGATTGTTAGCCGTTAAGTTCCATACCTGCACTGAAGAAGAAATTGCGGCTGCCAGATGTTTTTCATCAGGGCTGAAGGCAAGCCCGGCGAGAATATTTTCAATGTAGGGTTGAGTCTTCAAAATGGTAGGGATGCTAGCGTTGCTAATCGTCCTCATATCCCACAGTCGGATATCCAGAGGTCGTTTTCTATAATTACCAGAGTTCCCCTCACTTGTAGCCAGCCAATGCCCAGAACGGCTAAATGCGACTTGTCTAACACTATCGCCATGCCCTCCCAACAGAATTTGTTGAGCGCCCGGAACAGGGGTTTTCATGCTCCAAAGTCTGACGGTTTTATCTTCACTGCCAGTTGCTAGCCAGGTGCCATCAAGACTGAAAGATAGAGTGTTAATAGCAGCCGTATGTCCTTGGAGTGTCAATGATTCAGAGTTCACTCTAGAAGATGTGAGATTCCAAAGTTGAATTTTTGTATCTTCACCAGTAGCAGCTAACCATTTACCATCCGGGCTAAGGGCGATGGCCTTTACCTCACCTAAATGCCCTTGCAGTACGATCGCTGGCTTGTCTGGATTCAATTTATCCCACAGACGCACCGTACTATCTTGACTTCCTGTGGCTAGCCAATGTCCATCTGAGCTAAAGACAACTGCTACAACTGGTTTTTCATGTCCAACAAGTGGAATACCACCAATTTCAAGCAACAACCGACGTAATAACGCAGTGGCTTCTGTAATCCGAAACTCTGGGTTTTTTTTGATAGCTTCGACTGCCATGAGTAGGCTGCGCTGAGGAAAGGTATCACGGACTGCCAGAGCCTGTGCCGATAATCCACTAGATTCAGAGAGGATTGCTAGAGCATCTTTGGCTTTGGTTGCGTCATCGCGTTGCAATTCAGCGATTTGGCGTTGTCCATCAGCTTCGACACGGCGGTCTTCAGCAATCTGACGTTGCGCGTCAGCAATCTGACGTTGACGGGTTGCCTCGTTCCGTTGTCGCTGTGCTTCGGCTGCATTCCTCTGCGCTATCACAGTCTGTTGTTTTGCCAATTTAAAGGCTTCTTCAGCAATTCGACGTTGCTTTGCTGCTTCTGCTGCACTTTTCTGAGCATTTTCAGCGTCTTTATTTGCCTGTCTGAAAGCCTCTTCAGCCTTAGCTCGCTGTTCCTGGGCATCTGTCGCATTTTTCTGAGCGAGTTCAGCTTGGGCTTGGGCTTGTTGAGAAGCATCTTCAGCCTTGGCTCGTTGAATTTGGGCATCCATAAACAAAAATGCCATCACAACAGCAGTAACCAGCAGGATTGCAGCTAAAGGAAGAGCAACTTCAGGAAGAACGGACTTGAGCTTTTGCCACAGAGTTTCGGGCAAATGGGTTTTAATCCACTGCCAGTCAAACACCTGACGATAAATCTGATTGCGAATTTGCAACACCCGTCCTTCGCGGCGCACCACCCCCGATAGCTTCAGGTGCGACTTCACCAGCGATTGCTCTTCATCCACTACCGGGCGCTTGCCCCGCCGAATCTCGCGGTAGGTCTTCAACACCGCCACGGGTTCCGGTGCCCGTTTGGTCAACATATCCCGGACAAATTGCAAGTTGTTATCCTGCTCACTCTGCTCTCCCAGAAAGGTGCGGGTGACCAGGCGATCGACCTCCATCTCACTCCAGGAGTTACCCCCCACCCGAACCATTTCCTGACAGAGCCGCTGGGTCAGATAGGGATGTCCGCCTGTCCACTTCAACACCCACCCCAAAGCCTGCTCTGCCTGGGCAGAGGGCAATCCCAAGCCTGCTGCCAGGGGCATGGCCTCAGCGAGGGTAAAGTCCGTTAAATCGACTCGATGCCCGATGTTAAAGGGCGTTCGCTGCGAATCACGGATTAAATCTCCCGGCATTGCTACCCCAATTAACACAAAGGAGAGTCGCCGTAACTCCGGTTCATTGGCACGCGCGACATAGAGTGATCGCACAGCCACAAAAAAATCATCGGTAAAATCCAGACTGAGGCTAGTGTCAATTTCATCCACAAAGATCACCACAGGCGCAGACACCTCACCTAATACCACCTGCTGCAAAAACTGAGTGAACCGTTGCGTCACCCCCAGATGCTGATGTGCCTGCCACCAGTCATCCACCGAAACGCTGAGCGACAAATCACTGGCGATCGGGTCTAGTAACCCCCGATACCACTGCTCGACCGTTAGTTGGGTGCCAATCAGCGCCAGGTCAATAATCACCACTTGCCAGCCAGCGTCCAGCAACTGTTCCGCCGTGCGAATCATCAGGCTCGACTTACCCATCTGCCGGGGCGTGAGCACATAGGAAAACTCCGCCTGCTGGCAGAGCGTCAGCAATTCTGCATCCGCAGGGCGAGGAATGTATAGCCCCTGCTCATTCGTTTGCACCGTGCCGCCGACGGTATAAATCCCTGGTTCAACCATGCAACCGCTCCCTGAAAAACTCGGCGTAGAGCCGACAGCGGGGCAGCACGGTCTGGCGATCGCTATAGACTAATCCCGCCGCTGTGAGTAACCGCAACACCCGCGCATCGCTACAGGTCTGGTTTTGCACCACCTGCCGCAATCCTTGAATTAAATCAGGGCGATCGCTAATGCGAAACAGGTGATAGCGCAAATGATCCCCAAAAGGCCCACGTTCAGCGATCGCCTGGGCAAACAAATCTTCGACCGTATAGTATCGACTGGCAACCAGATACAGCGCCTTACGAACCAGGTAGGGATGCCCATTCACACAGTCCATTAACTGCCGCTCCTGCTGAGACGTGAATGGCGACCCATGCCGTTGATTTAACTCAGTCACTTGCTCTACCGTAAAATCGGTCAGAGTAATCACTTCCCCTACATTAAACGGCGATTGGTTCAAATTCTCAATCAGGTGATAAGGTTCCGTTGCCGTCACCAGTGCCAAATCAAGATTGCGCCAGATCCGGGTTGTGGGCAACGCCCGACTGTTGTGCCATCCCCGCAACATGCTAAAAAAGTCTGACTGGAACTCGGTTTCAAACATCCGATCAACCTCATCCATCGCCAACAGCAATGGACTGCCCAATTCCTTCAACACGTAGGATTGCAGATAGCGGGTGCAGCACTGGCTGTGTCCTGCCTGAGTTCGCCAGTATTCCTCCAGTCGATCAGGTAATTCTAACTGGGTTGTGATCCATTCACAAAACTGGCGAAAGAAGGTATTGGCATCAGCCAGAATGGTGTGGTCTAGCAGTTGAAAGTCGAGAAACGCCACCCGTTTGTTAGCTTTGATGGCGGCATCGACCACCTGAATCAACAAAGAACTCTTGCCCATCTGCCGGGGGCCCTTGATGGTAATCGTTACACCTTGTCGCTGAATGGCATTGAGGGCGATCGCATCTGCCGCTCGTGCCACATAAAACCCAGATTCCGGGTTCATTGTGCCTTCTGGCATTTCCAGAGAGACGGGTTGGGCAGAGGGCAGGGGGAGAGGAATTTTGGATTCGAGAGGAGTGGTGATGAGGTCGGTTTTGGCATGGTCAGTATTAATAGACAGGGCTTCTCCAGCGATCGCCTGCATTAATTCCTGAATTAACTGAGGCGTATCTGCTGGGTTATCCCAAACAGCCCAGTTGATCCCATTCAAATAGGCACTGAGCGGATAGGTAAAAGGATCGCGATAGTTCAGCCGAATCGGCAGGATCATCGGTTTTCCATATTGTTTACCCAGATGGTGCGCCGTCTCAATCTCCCCCCTGACCATCTCACTATTGACTGAGTTTGGAGTCAGAAAGGAAATTAGAAAATCCGATCGCCGTAACTCTTGTTCAATCTTTTCTGCCCAGGGCGTTCCCACGGTCATCGTCTGGTCAATAAAGACATCGTGAGATTGACTCAACGTCTGAAACACCTCCAGCGCCACTGGCTCATCGGGAGAAACCCCTCGCTTGTAGCTAATGAAAATCCGTGCTCGGTCACCACTAGAAAGAACTTTAGGCAGATCTGACGGCTGCGTGGTGTGGCTCGAGGCGGGTTGATGTTTCCCCTCAGCAGGTTGCGATCGCTTCTTCAGCTTAATCACTGGTGTGGAAGACTCTGGGATACTTTGGAGATCAATTAAGTTACAGCCAAACTCGAACGCTTCTTTGTACGTTTTGTCAGCCCCAATCGCCCGGTAAAAGCCCTTGGCAAACTTAACAGCAGCGCGATCGCCGATCGCCTGATTCATCCCCACCACACAGTTAATGTGCTGATGAATCGCTTTTGCCTGAACCTCAGAATAGCAAGCGTTCAAGAACACACATTCCACATCCGCCTTAAACAACTTAAACGTACCTGCCAAAGCGGTCGAACTGACCAACTGCATCTGTCCCAGTTCGTTCTCCAGAGCTAACCCCTGACTCCCCCCGCCGTGCCCTGAGAAATGCACGATATCCGGAGCGTGATCCAAAAGAATCGGTTGCAGATCGTCTACTCGCACCGCCCAACGAGTGATGATTTCAAACTGGTCGCGATTTCTGGATTGATCTAAAGCCGCCTGAATCTCCCGCACCTCTTCATCCAGGCGCAGGTGATCAGTATTTTGGGGATTCGCCGTCAGTATTAAGATCTTTTTCACGGCCATACACTCTAAGGAACGGGGCTGGTCACTAGGCGCAAATCACGATCGCTTTGCCAAAGCTGATTACTAACCTCACAACTCACAGGACGGAATCCGTAGGCTACGCTAAGGTATGGGGACAAAAAATGACAGGGAGAGTAGAAAGCAAGAGCTAGAGGGAATTTGAGAAGGTGAGGGGTGAGGAGGTGAGCTAGAAATGACCACACCCCTAGCATCCACCTCTTCATGAACGAGATTAACCGAATTCAAGCGGCGCTGCGACCCCACCTACTCTGGCATGGAGCCCGACTGACCTTTCTGGTCGCTTGTTCGTTCCCAAAGAAAGCTGAGGCCCCAGCGCCACTGAGTAGCCATCAAGCAGGCCACTCCTCAGTGGCCCAGGCTAGTTGCCCGCGCCGCAACTCCTCAACGACTAAATCTCTTGCGGAAACCCTCTCTATGCAAAGCATCCAAGCCAATCGAGAGGTTTGGATGCGACCTTTAGGTAGAACGACGAAATCAGGCTTTGAGACAACTGGCACAAGCCAGCATAGGCCAAATCAAGTCCATTTTTTAGCCCTACTGTCACAGAGTAGATGTGCTTAGCTCTATATTTCTGGGGCAATGTTTTTAAGAGCCGATCTACTGTGATCGGGCAGTGATGGTAGATGAGGGCCACGACTTTGCACCGGAGTGGTTGAAGTTGGTAGCCCAAAGGCTGAACTGTTCACCGATTCCCTGTTGGTGCTCTACAACGATGCCCAAAACCTCTACGGCCAACAGGCAAACCGTGGATTCAGCTTCCAAAGCGTTGGTATTAAGGCCCAGGGGATGGGTGGCAGGTTAAGGCAAAAACGCACTTGTCAACAACGTTTCAGGCTTTTCTGAACATCCCCGGAGGTAAGGCATTGAGTTTTTTGAGTGTAAATACTCACTTAAGTATTTTGACTATACCGGTTCATATTTAGGGGCTGACGTTTTTGCACCCACCATATCTAGTGCTTGACAGAAGCTAGAAAAGGTTAACCTGTCACCCATCGCCCAGGGTAGAACTACTGTCCTCAAGCTCAACTACCGCAACACCGCCCAGGTGCTGATGCTGGCCTACGAGTTTGCTAAAGAAGGCATGCAGCCTACCAGCCCTGATGAGGACATGCCGCCACTGGTGCAACCTAACAGCACCGGAGCTGGTAAAGTGCCGGTGCTATTAGGCAGAGATAGAGCCCAGCAGCTCAAAGAGCGGGGGCTTCCCTGGAATGAGATGGCGACTATCTACCGCGACAACTGGATGGGAGAGACGGCATTCCAGCAGCTCCAGCAGACCAGGTTGCCCGTGGACTGGCTCAACCAGCGCAGCAGCAGCCGTAACTTTGACCTCTCGACCCAAAGCATCAAGCTGATGACCATGCACGCGAGCAAGGGGCTAGAGTTCCCGGTATATCCCTGGGGGTAGGCTATCTGCCGAACTACTATAGAGCCCATTTGAGATCTTTTGGCGATTACGCGAAAATTGAGGAGGCGTGTACCCCCAGTGACCATGGCCTATTCAAGCAGTCTGAGCGATGCAGAATGGGAAATTCTTGAGCCTCTGTTGCCTGAGGTCTTGCCTCCGAAGCACAAGACTCGCCCCCTGGAGTGGAGTTATCGAGACCTGATTGATGGGA
>JBGTOF010000124.1:0-30099 GCA_041742695.1 Elainellales cyanobacterium
ATGATTAAGCCTATTGCAGGAGCTACCTAAATGTTAGGTTCCCTGGCTGAAGAGGTCTAGTTCTGTCCAGCCCTTGTAGGCGGCTTGGTCGATCAAAGGCAATGAGGTTGAGCCGTCGTCACAAAATGTAGAGGAAAACACTTGTTTTCTTCGAACAGTTGGTTTATTCTTTGCGATACCGGAATTCGATTCCGGTGAATAAGTAAAACGCGCGCTTGGGGTTTTGGGCGCTGATTAGGAGTGTTACCGCACTACCTAACCAGCTGACCTGACTCCTGGCTGTAGCAGGAGCCAGGCTTTGATGATTATCAAGCGCCTCGCTAATGCTGACAAGTGGTTGGGTCAACCACGCCCCCGAGCGCGTTTCTTCGATACATCTCATTAGCGAGGCAAAACCCATGAGTTCTGAGATCAAGGCGCTGGTGCGATCGCACCAAGGCGAGAGCAACGCGCAGATTTGGATCATCGGCACACGTGACCAGGTGATCCATCTAATGAACGAGCTGTATGTGAAAAAGGTGGCAACGGATCGAGCGCAGTTTACGCCGATTATCCCCGCGCCCTTTGCGGATGGGCAGTATATGACGGTGCTGGTGCGATCGCCCCGCGCCTAGTCCATCATCCAGCCGGGGGCGGAGCATTGAGTAGGGCATCGCGACGGCGCACGCCTCGGCTCAATGCTCCGCTGATCTAATTAGTCCATACCTCATCACGGCTGCACTAGAGAGGGGCGGTGGTGGCTCCAGGGGTAGGCGGCTTCGAGGTGAGCGGCCAGGGTGATCAGCGTTTGCTCGTCGGTGGGCTGCCCCACAAGCTGCACCCCAATGGGGAGGCCGTTTGGCGTGAACCCCGTGGGTAGGGCGATCGCCGGTTGACCTGTGGCATTAAACGGGGGGCAGGGGGCCACCCAGCGCACGATGTTTTCAAATAACTGCCCCGTCCGCAGGCGCGACCATTCCCCCACGCGAATGGTGGGATGCATGTAAACGGGCAGCACGAGCACGTCGTAGGGCTGGGTTTTCACTACCAGCGTGCGGGCAAAGGCCTGTACCTGCATCATAGCTCGCAGGTAGGCTCCACCGGAATTTCGGCGCGATCGCCGCAACAGCCAGCGATTGAGCCGCCCCATCACCACCCAGGGCACGCCCATATCCACTCCCGCCTGCCACACCGTGATCAGCGGCTCCACCAAGTCGGTAAAGTCAATCTCAACCGTCTCCGCACGGTGCCCCATATCTTCCAGCCGCTGCACCGTTTCCATCACGGCTTGAGTGCAGAAGGGATCGCAGTCCCCGAGGGGCGCAAAGTGGTTAATGTAGCCAATTCGCAGTGGTTTGAGAGATGCCTGAGTCGCCTCCAGAAAAGGCCGCTCTGGCAAAGGCAACCAGTAGGGATCGCCCAGAATCGGCCCCGCCATCACATCCAGCAGGGCGGCCGCATCGGCCACGGTGCGAGCCAGGGGGCCGTCGGTGGCTAACCCGCTGAGCTTGTCTCCTATCGGCGCATGAGAAACGCGCCCGCGCGAGGGCTTGATGCCCACCAGCCCGCAGCACGAGGCAGGGCCGCGAATCGACCCACCGCCATCTGACCCCTGCGCCACGGCACACAGCCCCGCCGCTACTGCCGCCGCCGCGCCGCCACTAGAGCCGCCGGGCGTATAGTCCACATTCCACGGGTTGCGGGCGGGTGGAAAGCCCCGAGGTTCGGTATAGGGCGCAGCTCCCAGCTCAGAGGTGGCGGTTTTGCCGAGAATCACAAATCCCGCCTGCTGAATTCGCTCAACAACCCCCGCTGACACATCCGCAAGGCGATCGCGCAAGGCCCAAACTCCATAGGTGCAGGGCACTCCCGCCAGGGGCGTTAAATCTTTAATCGAGATGGGCACGCCAAAAAACGGCGGCAACGTCTCCTCCGCCGCCTGCATCAGCTGCTCGGTTTTCGCGGCGGCATCGGCACGAGCCTGGTCGCCTAGCACCGTAAAGTAGCTGCCGAGCTGGGGATTCAGCTGGTCAATGCGCTCGAGGTATAGCTCTGTCAGTTCGAGGGGCGACACCTGTTTTTGGCGAACCAATCGCGCTTGGTCAAGCGCTGGAGTAAAGGCTAAATCGGTTAAATCCATCCCGGTTGCAGTGGCCTCTAAACAGACGCTTTGATCATATCGAACAGATAGCCGATACATTGAGAGAGGGATTTTTTGCGCGGGCATTGCGTCGGGCGATCGCACCCTATCTCATCAATCGCACCCCATCAGCCAGAGTCGCCTGTCTACGCGAGAGCCTGCCCCAAATTCCTGCGCTATTTCCCCATTGGGAAACCCCCGGCTTAACCCTCATTCACGATTGGAGCGTCCCCTGCGGCCATGACTTCTGCCCCCTTTTTGCTGATCAATCAGCAGCCTGTTAGCGTGTCTCAGGTTCTGCAATACCTCAATGACAGCGGCAAACTTGAAGCCTTTGTGGCCGATATTGTGCGGCAATACCTGGTGGAGCGAGCGCTGCAAGATCCCCAATACCAGGTAAGCGAGCTGCAAGTGCAAGCTGTGATCACTCAATTTCGGCAGCAGCAGCAGTTGACTGACGACGCCCAGTTTGAGGCATGGCTCGCCAGCAACGGGTTAACGCTGGATGCCTTTCGGCAGCAGATGCAGGCGGGAATGCAGGCCGAGCAGCTGCGCACCTCCATCGTGCAGCCGAATGTGCAGAGCTGGTTTATTGAGCGCAAGCTGTTTTTAGATCGGCTCGTGCTATCGCGCATTGTGGTAGAAGGGGAGGACTTGGCCGATGAGCTGAACCGGCAACTGGCCGAAGGCGCGTCGTTTGAGGCGATGGCGCGAGAGTATTCCGTCACGGAAGACCGCATTGCCAATGGGATGGTAGGCCCCGTCAGCCGAGGCTCTATGCCCGATGAGCTGCGCGCCAAGCTGGATGTGGCCTCTCCGGGGGAGGTGGTTGGCCCGGTGAATATGGAGGGTCGATGGGGGCTGTTTCGGTTGGATGCGGTGCTGCCCGCCAGCCTAGAAGACGAACAGGTGCGCCACGTGCTAGAAGATGAGCTGTTTGAACTGTGGCTGACGGAGCAAATGAAGCAGCTCGATGTGCGGTTTCCGGTTGAGCAGAAATCAAATTTAATTTTGTAACCGTCTCGATCCACATCCCGCAAGCCAAGCTAGGCGCGATAGACCCCCGACCTACCCGAACTACCCATCTACCGATTGAGCTAAAACTGCTTTTTTGAGCGCTTTCGCTTTGCTTTGCATTCTTAAAGAAAGAAAACACCGCCTCTAAGCGCGACTCGGCTCCTAGCTCCAAACGCTAGAGAGTGTGAGCGACGCGGTGAACGCTGCCCCCACCCCATGCCCCATGATCTCTCTGCTTTGCCCTGGCACGACCCGCCGCTGTGCTTGCTCACGGCGGCTGAACGCGATGCGCTAATCCAAACAGCGGTGGTGCAGTCTTATCGGTTAGGGGAGGTGATTTGGCTCTCGGCCGTGCCTGGGCATCAGTATGTGATTTTGACAGGTGCGGTGCGGCTGGTTGCGCCGGATGAAGAGGCGCAACGGTTGCAGCCGGGGGAGTGGTTTGGCGATCTGCTGTCGCTGTCGCCGGGGTGGAAGGCCCGAGCCGCCAGCGCGACGGTGCAGGTAGTGCAGTGGCCTAGTGCCTTCTGGCACGAGCTTGAGATAAAGTCGCCCCTGATTCAAACGTTTTGGGAAAAGGGGCGATCGCCCTTCTCATCCCCGCCAGACCCCGCACCCCAGCCCATTGCGGGCTATCCTCACAGCGCCAGCGCCAGTGCAGAGACTACTGCTGCCGCCTGCCTCACCATGCTGACCCAGGTGTTAGAAGTCCCTGCGCCGCGAGAGCGGGTGCAGCGTCACCTGCGGGGCACCACTCCCCGTCACCTGAGCGATGCCAGCGAAAAGTTGGGGCTGCACCTGCGGCGACTGCGGATCTCCCAATGGGACGATTTGCGACAGATGCCGTTTCCGGCGCTGATGCAGTGGAGTTCCCAGCACTGGGTGGTGCTCTATGGCATGAAGGGCGATCGCCTGATTGTGGGCGACCCGCTGCAGCCTAACGGCACCTGTGAGCTGATGGGGCGATCGCTCATCGAGCCCCAATGGCAAGGCACCCTATGGCAGGTGGAACTGGTGCAAACCCAAGAGCGCTTCAGCCTCAAGTGGTTTTTGCCTGCCGTGTGGACCTATCGCCGCCTGCTGAGCGAGGTGCTGCTGGCGTCGTTTACCTTGCAGCTGTTGGGGCTGGGCACTCCCATCATCACCCAGGTGATCATCGACAAGGTGATGGTGCAAGAAAACCTCTCCACGCTGAATGTGATGGGAATCGGGCTGCTGCTGATTGCCATTTTTGAGGCAGTGCTGGGCAGCCTACGGCTGTTTATCTTCACCCACACCACCAACCGACTCGATCTGTCCCTGTCTGCCCAACTGTTTCGCCATTTGATGCGGCTGCCCTTGTCCTATTTTGAGGCGCGGCGAGTGGGCGACACCGTAGCGCGCGTGCAAGAACTCGAAGAAATCCGCCAGTTCCTCACCAGCACCGCCCTAACCGTCGTGCTCGACAGCATTTTTTCGGTCGTCTATCTCGGCATGATGGCCTACTACAACCTGCCGCTCACCGGAGTCGCGCTGGCCGTGTTGCCTTTATTTGCGCTGTTAACGCTGATCAGCACTCCCATTTTGCGCCTGTGGCTGAATGAAACTTTTAATCGCAGCGCAGACAGTCAGGCCTTTTTGGTCGAAACTATGACGGGCATTCACTCGGTTAAGGCCCATGCTGCAGAACCTGCCGCGCGCGATCGCTGGGAAGGGCTCTATG
The DNA here is from genome assembly GCA_041742695.1 of Elainellales cyanobacterium. GTDB lineage: Bacteria > Cyanobacteriota > Cyanobacteriia > Elainellales > Elainellaceae > Kaiparowitsia. The sequence goes on from JBGTOF010000124.1 coordinate 4,839, forward strand.
CCCGCTTTGTGCGCACCGGCTTTCGCGCTACCACCACGGCCAACATCAGCAACCACCTCGGCGATTTTCTCACCAGTCTGTCCACCCTGCTGATTCTGTGGGTCGGGGCGCGGCTGGTGATCAACCAAACCCTCACCATCGGGCAGTTAATTGCCTTTCAAATGTTGTCGGGGCGGGTCACGGGGCCACTGCTACGGCTGGTGCAGCTCTGGCAAACGGTGCAGCAGGTATTGCTAGCAGTAGACCGCATCGGCGACATCCTCAACGTGGCACCCGAGGCCGAACCGGGCACGGGGCTGATGCTGCCCGATCTCCAGGGGCAAGTCACGTTCGATCAGGTCTTCTTTCGCTATCACAGTGGGCAAGAGCCCATTTTGCGGGGGGTGTCGTTCGAGGTGCAGCCGGGCATGTTTGTCGGGATTGTAGGGCGCAGCGGATCGGGCAAAAGTACCCTCTCCAAGCTGATTCAGCGGCTCTATTTACCCGAAGCCGGGCGGATCTTAATTGATGGATTTGATATCAAAAGCGCCGATCTCTCCTCACTGCGACCTCAAATTGCCGTGGTGCTCCAAGAAGATTTTTTGTTTAACGGCAGCATTTTAGAAAACATTACCTTGGGCAACAGCGAGGTCACGGCCGAGCAGGTGGTGGAGGCCGCGCGATTGGCGGTGGCCCATGACTTTATTTGCGACTTGCCCCAGGGCTATGAAACCAACGTGGGCGAGCGAGGCACGGCGCTCTCGGGCGGGCAGCGGCAGCGCATCACCCTAGCGCGGATGTTTTTGTCTCAGGCTCCTATCTTGATTTTGGACGAGGCGACAAGCAATTTGGATGCAGAAACGGAGCAGCAGGTGTTGCAAAATTTGCAGCGGGTGTCGCAACAGCGCACGCTCTTTTTGATCGCTCACCGCTTTGCGCCACTAAAACGTGCCGATCACATTTTGGTGATGGAGAAGGGCGTGATTGTGGAACGGGGTACCCATGAGGGGTTGGTAAATCAGACGGGGCTCTATTGGTCGCTCTACCAGCGGCAGCAGGCCAATGTGTAGCGGCGGCGGCTATTCATCGAAATGTTGCATTTTTGCGACATCTTGTAAAAAGATCCCCGCTGTGTTTAATAATGACCTCAAATGTTGGTCATGATTCGACAGAGAGGGAATTAAGGTTTATGGTATCCAAACAAACGAGCAAGCCCCCCTATACTTTCCGTGCGTTTTGGGGATTGTTGCTGCTGGCAGGCAATTTCTTGGTGGCCGCTTATTACTTCGGTATTTTGAAGTAATCAAGAAGCTATCCCAAGGCTTCACCTTGGTGCGGAATGGGTGTGCGTGAACTCTAGCCAGAGGACAACGGTGATCCACGCGTTCTAGGGCATTTGAGTCCGTGCATCCAATTCAGTGCATTGTAAGTTGAGAAATAAAGGATCCCCATGAGGTGCTGCTGACCTCGGAGCCAGCAGAGCAGGGGGTTTAGGCAATAAAACTCATACCTTTAAAAGGAGCGATCGCCCACCGATCGCTCCTTTTTTTATGCCGTTCTGGGGCTAAGGTCGTGGCAACTACGCCCTCATAGGGTGCCGCGAAAGATGCCATGAGGCCGCACAAATAGCACCAGCACCATAAACAGCAACGCCACCGCCAGCTTGTATTCCGCAGGGAGAAAATACGTACTCAGCTCTTGCGCAATGCCGATGACATAGGCTCCGGCGATCGCCCCATAGGGATTGCCAATTCCGCCCAAAATGACCGCCGCAAACATTGGCAAAATTAAAAACCAACCCATATCCGGCCGCACGGCTGTAATCAGCCCATACATGCCGCCGCCCACTGCCGTCAGCCCCGCTGCGATTACCCATGTCCATCGCACCACCCGCTCTACGTTAATGCCCGATACCCGCGCCAGATCGACGTTATCGGCGACCGCGCGCATCGCCTTGCCCGTTTTGGTCTGTTGCAGCAGGTAGTGCAGCCCCACGATCGCCACAATCGCTAGACCCACCACCAGCAATCGGCTCTGGGTGATACGAATGCCGAAAATATTGAGCGCGCTGACCACCGGCAACTGGTAGCGCTGATTGGCCGTGCCCCACAGCAGAATGATGCCGTTGCGCAACACCAACGCCAGCCCAATAGAAATGATGATCAGTGTGGTAGATGAGGCGCGGCGATCGCGCATGGGTGACCAGATCAGCCGCTCGGTTAGCAGCGCCACGCCAATCGTGAGAACAGCCCCAAGGGCGATCGCCACCCAAATCCGCAGCGCCCCCAGCTCTGCAGGCAAAACCCGCTCTGCTGTCAGCGCCCCGTAAGCGCCCAACGACATTAAATCGCCGTGGGCGAAATTCGCGAGCCGCAAAATGCCATAGGTAAGGGTCAGCCCCACGGCAGCCAGCGCAATGATGCTGCCCACCGCAATGCCATTTACCAAAAGTTGAATAAACTGCTGATCCATACGCCTTCGAGAGCCCTAGAGAGTGAGCGCGGCAATTGCGGGTTAGAACAGCACTGTAAACCGAAGGCTGCGTGAGATACACCCAACCTTTCCCTCGTCAGCCTGCTCACTCAAGCCACTGTCTCAGAATGCAGCACAATGGTTGCAAGTTTGGAAATTTCTGCAATTTCCACAAAATTTGAACCGCTTGGCGGGCGGCCTGCACAAGCAGCGAGACCTAAGAGAGTAAACTAAAAGCGGTTGAATGTTAAGGGAATTATCCATGACGACGCTTCAAATGACTGTCGCCGATATGGCCTGCTCTGCCTGTGCTGATACCATTACCAAAGCCGTGCAAGCCCTTGATCCCGCCGCGTCTGTGCAGGCAGATCCCCAAACCAAGCAGGTTCAGGTAAACTCTACTGCGGATGAGGATGCCATTAAGGCAGCGATCGCCGCGGCTGGATACTCTGTCGCTTAGAGAATCGGTAAAGTTTTAAGGGTGACGGATGGGCGAGTCTGAACAAGCCTAGGATGCGTTGGGGCGATCGCCCTGCATTTGACACCGGGTTGTTGCGTTTAGCTCATATCCTTCTGGATCCCAACCCTGTTCCATTGAAATCGGTTATTCCACTGCCCCATAATCTGCCGTGATCATCAAGACTACGCGAGAGCAGCGCATTCTACTCATTGCCGCCCTGGTGTTTTGGCTACTGTGCTGCCTGTTTGCGCTGCAGCGCTATTTCGCGTTTTACCCGACCTACGTCGCGTTTGATCAGGGCATCTTCAACCAAGTGTTTTGGAATACGCTGCATGGGCGCTGGTTTGAGAGTTCGCTGTCTTCCACTGAATCCATCAACGTGATTCAGGATGGGGAATTCCCGGATGTGAGCTATCGACGGCTAGGGCAACACTTTACACCGGCTCTGCTGCTCTGGGTGCCTTACTACGCCCTGGTTCAGTCTCCGGCAGGTCTGTCTGTGCTGCAAATCACCCTCATTGCCGCAGCGGGGATCGTGCTCTATGCCTTAGCCCGGCAGCACCTGGCGCCGCCCCTAGCGCTGATGATTGCCCTGAGCTACTACTGCGCCAATGCGGTGATTGCCCCGGCTGTGGCCAATTTTCACGATATTAGCCAAGTGCCGCTGTATCTTTTTAGCCTGCTGCTCGCGCTAGAAAAACGCTGGTGGGGGCTGCTGTGGCCGCTGGCGGTGCTGACGCTGCTGGTTCGAGAAGATGCGGGAATTGTGCTGTTTAGCATTGGCGCATATTTTGTGCTGAGCCGTCGCCATCCCTGGGTGGGAGGAGGGCTGTGTGCCATGAGCCTAGGCTATGTGGTGCTGGCCACGACGGTGCTAATGCCCATGTTTTCAGACGATATTTCCCGCCGATTTATGGTGGAACAGTTTGGGCACTTTATTGATGACCAGGAAGCTACAACGCTGCAAGTGCTGGGGGCGATCGCCCGTCAACCCTTGGGGCTGCTGCAAGAGCTGGTGTCTCCGCCCGATCGCACCCTAAACTTTGTGCTGGGGCAAGCGCTGCCGTTGGCCTTTGTATCGCTGCTGTCGCCCAGCACCTGGGTGCTCATCGCCGCACCTCTGTTTAAAACTCTGATTCGGCAAGATTCCACTGCGCTATCTCTGCACCTACGCTACGCCCTGTATATTGTTCCTGGCCTGTTCTACGGTGCGATTGTATGGTGGGCGGCGCATCCCCAGTTCTTTCAGCCCCGGCTGCGGCAGTTTTGGCGGCTGTGCATGTTGCTGGCGCTCATGCTCACCCTCACCTCCAATCCCAACCGTGCCCTGTCGGTGGTGATCCCCGATTCATTTCAGCCCTGGGTCTATGCTTCGCCCGCGCAGCAGTGGCAGCACGCTCGGGCCATGCGCTCGATGATGGCGCGCATCCCTGATGAGGCCAGCGTCTCAGCCACTGGATATGCGATCGCCCACCTCTCCAACCGTCGCGCCGCTGTGCGCTATCCCGAAATCCGCATTCGCGAAGATGACGGAGTTGATAAGACGGTGCAGTTTATCTTGATTGATTTGTGGTATCCCCAACTCTTTCAATCAGCCTTTGTCGATGAGCGCAATACCCTGATCGGCATGAGCTGGCGGATTAATCAATGGCTAGAGGGCGATCGCTATGGCCTGCGCGACTTCCGTGATGGCATTGCCTTGCTGCGTCGCAATGCCGACACAAACCCCAATGCTCTGTCCCGCTGGCGCAGCTTCGACCAGCAGCTTCAACCATTGATAGAGAAGCCGATTCCTGATTGAGAGGGCGATCGCCCCACCTTTAAACTCTGAGTCTGCCTAATTTGAACCCCAATCCTAAACGCTAGTTCGGCAAATTCTGAAACACCGCTTCTGAAACACCGCTATTGAAATCCTTGGAGATTCCCGTTAACCCTACAGCAGACCGCTGGCTGAGCCTAGCAAATGCCTCAGCTTCATAGGCTAAATCGAACAACGCCAAGGCCTGCTCCGTATATCTCCTAGCACTTTACTAAAACTTCAACCCCATATCCTGATCCTCACTTAAACAATACACACACCTCTGAGAGGGTCAGTGATAATCAAAACAACTGAAGCTGTAAATAAATGAAGATGGCATCGACCTGCCTTTGGCTGAAGAGTTAGCAATGAACGGCACAGTCGCTTCAATTTCCGCTAGTCTTCCTAGCTGTTCAAAACTTCATTGGCACCTATCTTCGTCCTAAATCAGGAAAACGTCACTCTCGTGGAGGAACTAGTGAAGCATCCAGTTATTGCAATTGGCCTGGATTCTGCCGATCCCGGCATCTTAGAACAATGGATGGATCAGGGATATCTCAAAAATCTCAACCGCATCCGTCAAGGGGGTGCCTACGGGCGGCTACATAACACCGCCTACTATGCAGGTGGCAGTGAAGCTTTTTCATCGACGGAGCCGCTGTGGGTGCAGTTTTGCACCGGGGTGCTACCGCATAGAACCGGTTTTTGGGATACCGTTGAGTACGATCCCAAGACCTACGGCGTTCGCTGCGATGCCTATCGCGGCTATGACTATCAAGAATTTCCGCTGTTCTACGCCCTAGGTGATGACTACAAAGTAGCTGCCTTCGACGTTCCCGTATCCACCATTTCTGATAACCTTAATGGTCTTCAGGTGTTGGGCTGGGGGGGACACCATCCCTTCGTGCCTAGTGTGTCTCAGCCGTCTAACGTACTGCCTGACATTATTGAAAAGTATGGCGAGAACCCAGTGCTGCGTAAAGACAACGGCGGCTGGTGGGATCTGAAGTATAAAGCGTGGATTCAACAGGCGATCGCCGATAGCCTACAAGCTCGCGTCTCCGTTGTTAAAGATCTGCTCAAGCGAGATCAGTGGGATCTGTTTGTCACAGGCTTTGGCGAAACCCACTCCGCCGGGCACGACCTCTACGACCGCAGCCAGCCCGATCACCTCCTGCACGATCACCTACGGAAGAGCGGGCTAACCGAGCCCGATCCCATGCGCACCGCCTACGAACGGGTTGATGCCGCCATTGGCGAAATCCTTGACGAAGCCCCTGAGGATGCAAACGTCGTGATCTTTGCAGTTCACGGCATGGCTGCCAACAATACTGATCTACTCAGCATGTTTCTCATTGGCGAGATCATGTACCGCTTTAACTACACCGGCAAGATGGCGCTGGCTCCTGGCAAGTACGGTGCCCCCGTGCCACCCCCCAACACCAAAACCATCCGCAACTCCTGGACCGGGGAAGTATGGCGCACGATCAACGAGCCCAACCCCATCAAACGATTCCTCAACAACTGGCTACCCAAACAGTTTCTCCAGAAAGGCAAACATGGCTTGCTCTCGCCCTATCCCCTGATGGCTAATGGCACAGAGCTAGGGTGGATGCCAGGATACCTCTATCGCCCCCTCTGGCCCAAGATGAAAGCCTTTGGCATCCCTGGCTTTTCAGATGGGCAGGTGCGGATCAATCTGAAGGGGCGCGAAGCTGAAGGCACCGTCGAACCCGCTGACTATGATGCGTTGTGCGACCAAATCACTGAAATGCTCTATGGCTGGCGCGATGCCCGCACTCAGCAGCCGATGGTGAAAAATGTTGTTCGCACGCGAGTGGGCAATCCCCTCGATACCGACCCCAAACTCTGCCACGCAGATTTGGTCGTAGCCTGGAATCCCATCCCTACTGATGTGATTGAGCATCCTACCTTAGGTCGCATTGGCCCAGTTTCGCTCAATCGACCGGGTGCACATCGGGCTCGGGGCTTTGTCATGGCGATGGGGCCTGATATCGAACCTGGCACGACCGTTGAAGGGGGCAGCACCGTTGACCTTGCGCCCACCATCCTTAACCTGTTGGGCGCACCGTTGCCCGACTACCTAGATGGGAAGCCCCTGATTGATGCAGTTAAAGCGCCCTATTCCACACCGGTTTAATACTGCTAGGGTTGAGTCAATCCCTCAGGCGTCTGGGAACAGGGTCTATCTAAGCGCTGGTGATCCATATAATGGTGGATCCATGTAATGGATGGATTGCCTAGATTAGAGTTCCTTAAATGCATGAGCTGTTACTTAGCATAACGTCACAACAGCTCATGCAAATCAGTCAGAATTCAGACGCTCTATAGTCGTTACGTGTGTATGTTGTTTTCAGTCCGTGTTGAACGTGATTTGAGCGAGGCATCTTTATGCAGCAGGCCATCTCCCAGCCCACCTATCGCCAACAGTCTCTGATTCCATTTCGAGCCCTATTTCGTTGGTTTGAACATGGGTTTACCGTATTTTCACTGGTGGTCTATTCTGGGGGCCCGTTTCAGGTCGTTATGTCGGGCGGCATTAGCGAGGGTCAGCAAGCCGCTGTGGAAACTGACTTTGCGTTGTTGCGCGCCATCTTTATGCTGACGTATGCAGTCTTTATAGGGCTATTGGCGCTGCGGTGGAAGCGGACCCTGGTTAGCATCATCAAAACACCAGCGCTGTCGCTGTTGATTGGGATGGCGGTGCTCTCGTATGTATGGTCAGCGTTTCCGAGCGTTACGATGTCTCGCAGCATTGCCCTGGTAGGAACCTGTGCGTTTGGCTTGTACTTTGGCACACGATTTGACCTTAAGCAGCAGTTAAAGCTTCTCGCGTGGGGCTGTGGAATTTGCACCGTGCTTAGTGTGGCTTTTATTGCCGTGCTGCCCCAGTATGGCGTGATGGCAGGGGTTCACGCGGGGGCATGGCGGGGCATTTACGTTCACAAGAATGTGTTGGGGCGGATGATGGTGTTTGCTGCGTTGGTGGCGCTGCTATGTTCGCTCCAAAAAGGTCAGTTCCGCTTGATGCACTGGATGCTGTTTATCACTAGCACGGCATTGATGGTGATGTCTCAATCAATGACAGCTACCGTCAACTATGTGGTGCTAATGTTGATGTTCTTTTTGCTGCGCCCGCTGCGGTGGCGATTTCGAGCCCGCACGATTGCCTTAATGTCAATTTTGTTGGCGCTATCAGGTGGGATTTTTGCCGCGATGGCGAATCCAGAAGTGATTTTGACCTCTTTGGGGCGCGATGCTACCTTAACGGGACGAACCTCTCTATGGCCCGAAATCATTCAAAAAATTGAGCTTCGTCCATTTTTTGGGTATGGCTATGAGGGCTTTTGGCGTGGCTGGAATAGCGACGCGGCGGAGATTTGGCGAGCTGTACGGTGGACCCCTCCCCATGCTCACAATGGGTTTCTAGATCTGCTGTTGGCGCTGGGCATCGTAGGGATGGTGATCTTTACTATCGAGTATCTAACCAGTGTTGCTAAAGCCGCAGAACTGTTTCAGAAAACAAACACCTCTGAGTATTTTCTCCCACTTTTGTTTTTGGCGTTTACGGTGCTGTTTAGCCTGACAGAAAGCACGATTATGGGGCGCAACAGCACGTTTTGGGTGATTTATGTGGCGATCGCCAGCGGAATTCGTATGGCAGACCTGCGATCGCCCCAACTAAACCGGGGGCTTTCCCCGTCTTCCGATGGGCTATCCAGCGAGTCCGATCGATCTGCTATCCCCACGGGTCAATTTGAGCACCCTAGCAGACTGTAACCCTGCCAGCAGTTCGGTAAGTTTCGGAGTGCCACGACTCTGGTCTAACCGTGGAGAATATAAATGAGTTCGCACTACGCTTAACCCCTTAGTTTTTCATGCACAATATGCACAAAAAACTAGGTTTTTTTTAGGGTATTGCTGCAGGTATGCCGCTCCGCAGCCCTCTTGCCCCCGACTGATATTAATGCAAGATTGTTACAAAAATGACCGGGCGATCGCCTAATGATTAATAAATAATAAAGACCCTGATGGCTGTTCACCAGCCTAGGATCTCTAGCGAGGCTACTCTACACACCATATAGGCAGGAGCTTTGGCGAATTCTTAAGGCAAACTCAGTCTAAAACCTAGCCGCATCCGCTTCAAAATCAGCCCTAATCACATAACAGAATAGATCAATTTATTACGGAATTTGTACAACTTATGTCGTCTTGTGTGTTGCGTTGCTCACAGGCTGGTTAATCCGTTTATGGTATAAGCGAATATAAAGAAAGTCTTAAGGGGGCAACCGCATGACTCCATGCTTACTCCATAAATTCTGGGCACTGGTTGAAAATACTCAGTCGAGCGTGTTGCTAAACTTTGATGATGCACGTCTAGAGCAGTGGCTGATTAGCCAATTGCGTGATATCCAAAATCTATCTCCCCATGAAGTGGAACCTGTGTCACATTATGTCCACACTCGGATTCAGCTCATTCGAGAAATGGCCTACGAGCGTTAAGGGGTATGATAGAGCGCGCGATTATGGCTGGCTGCTTTCTATAATTAATCAGCGCAATGCTTAGCTCAATTAACCCCTGACGACTCAGCTCTCGGGGCAACTATTTCAGTAGTTTGACCCAACTCAGCGGTTTGGATCAATCGGATTAATTAGCAGTTCAGTCCTAGGGCGTGTCATCAATTCTGACCAAACGCCTTGTGCTATGAGCGTTGCCACGCCCGACCCCAAAAACAGGCTAGGGGCTATGACCGTTGATCTCTGGGCCATCAGCGGCTAATTGATGACGCCCCTAGTAAAACGGGATGTCGGCAGGGTATTGCCAACATCCCCGTTTTGCTAAGAAATCAGACAGCACGCAAACACCGCTCAGCCTAAAGTTACACAGGAAGGTTGAACCGCTGCTGCAAGAACTAAGGCGGATGGGCGATCGCCCCTATGAATTTTGGGCGTTGCTGAATCAGACTATGAAACAGTTTCTGAAAGACTTGTGGCTCTGTCCTCAATCCGGCAAAATCATGGCGTCATTCAGCAACGCCGAATTTTGGTTTCATTTGATACAAACAGAATTATCAAATCAGTAGACTGTTATGAATATTAACAGCAGTGTCTTTAATGAAAGCTTAACCTATGTCTTTTAGAAGGTGCTGTCTGGCAATGCTGCTTGCTTGGATTGATTCCTAGCTCGCTATGAATTGTATATGTTTTTTCATGTGTGACTAATCCTTTAAGAAGCGCTAATGTTTTTAGCAATAGCGTCTGCATGGTTTCCCGCCTTTAGTTAGGGCAGTCCTCTCCTGAGGCGGTAGCTCTAAGTATCTGAAGCGTTCGACATGGCTCGGTCGTGACTGAATTCTTTGTGCTCCGACTTCTATCCTAAATGGATAACTGCATCTGGCAGCTCTGCGCGCAGAGCTGCATTTGTATCTCCCTAGAGTGTTAATGTTCTTGGTCAACTGTTTTTGTGAAAATGAGTGATACAACTATGCGTAAACTGAGTTCCCTGCTGCTGGCGGCATCCATGTCGGTGGTTGCTGCTGCATGCACCTCAACCGATGCTACTAGCACTGGTGGCACGTCAACCGGCGGTGTTCTTGATACTGTGAAATCTCGCGGACAGCTAATCTGCGGCGTTGAAGGCACAATTCCAGGCTTTAGTTTTGTGGATTCGAATGGTGAATACTCAGGGCTAGATGTGGATGTGTGTCGAGCGATCGCCGCTGCCGTATTTGGGGAATCTGAGAACATCGACGAAAAAATTGAATACCGCAACCTAGACTCCACAGAGCGCTTTACGGCTCTGGCTGGGGGTGAGGTTGATGTGCTATCGCGCAATACGACTTGGACTGCCAGCCGAGATGCAGGCGGTGGCAACGCGCTAGAATTCGCTCCTACGACCTTTTATGACGGTCAAGGGATGATGGCAACTGCGGCCAGCGGCTTTCAGGAATTGACCGACTTTGAAGGAGCCTCTATCTGCGTAGAAACAGGCACCACCACCGAGCTAAACTTAGCCGACCGGATGCGGGAACTAGGTGTGACCTACAGCGAGCTGAAGTACCAAGATTCAGATGCTACCTATGCGGCTTATGCTGAGGGTCGCTGTGAAGGCGTCACCTCCGACCTATCTCAGCTGGCTGCTCGGCGGACTACCCTGCCCAACCCGGATGATCATGTCTTGCTAGAGACGGTGATGTCTAAGGAGCCACTTGGGCCTGCCACTATTAATGGCGACTCTGCCTGGTATGACGTGGTGAAATGGGCGACCTATGGTCTGATTCAAGCCGAAGAATTTGGCATTACTCAGGACTCTGTGGAAGAATCTCTCACTAGCGAAAACCCTGAAATTCTGCGTTTTCTGGGTACAGAAGGCGATTTGGGGACTCAGTTAGGACTGCCTAACGATTTCATGGTGCATGTGATTAGCGCGGTGGGCCACTACGGTGAGGTGTTTGATCGCAATGTGGGCACCAGCACGCCGTTGGGGCTAGAACGCGGTCTAAACAACATCTGGACAAACGGAGGCCTGCTGTATTCTCCGCCGTTCCGCTAGGGCTCTGTAAGTCAGGGTGCTTGGGGCTCAACATCATCGACCGATGAACGTGAGTGTTTAATTGCCGAGCGCTATATCGCTCGGCAATTAAGCCGAACAAGGGTTAATCAGGGTCTATGGGTTATGGGCTAGCGTTCCGCCTCCTGACTGATCGAGTCTGATAGCGCAAGCCAGTTCTACTGCCGTAGACAGGCATGATGGAGTCAACACGTAATCCAAAACGCGACTGATTAATCCAGTATTTTTTGGTGTAGCTATGACAGAAACGAGCGATCGCAACATCGAAAAAATTCCCTTGTGGCGAGATGAGCGCATCATCAAAATTGTGCTGCAAGCGGTGGTGTTGATCATCGTGGTGGGCGTGTTGGTGCTGCTGTTCAACAATGCATTGACTGCGCTGGCGCGGCAGGGACGGCAGTTCAACTTTGCCTTTTTGCGAAACTCTGCCGGTTTTAATATTGGTGAGAGCATTATTTCCTATGGCCCACAAAATAGCTACACGTTGGCGCTAGTCGTAGGGCTGCTCAACACGTTGCGGGTCATTTTTGTCGGGTTTGTGCTGACGACCATCGTAGGTGTGATTGCCGGAATCGCGAGTTTCTCTAGCAACTGGCTGTTGCAGAAAATTAGTGCAGTCTACGTGGAGCTTGTACGCAACACTCCGCTGCTGCTGCAACTGTTTGTTTGGTATTTCGGTGTGGTGCTTGCCTTCACTGGCACAGGGGATGCTCCGACTAACCTGTTTAATTTTCTCTATATCAGTAAGCGGCAAGGGGGCGGCATCGCCATTCCGTGGCCGCCTGGTGGGCTGATAACTTGGGTATCGCTGGCGCTGTTGGTGTTGGGGGCGATCGCCGCCGTATTCATCTGGCGATGGCGCATCCGCATCATGGAAGAGCAAGGAGCGTCTGGCAAGCCTCAGTTGATCGCTCTAGCCGTTTTGGGGTTAGTGGGACTGCTGTTGTTTTTCGTGGGCCTGGGTTGGGAGTTTCCTCAGCTTAATGCAACAGGCGGCGTCAGTGGTGGGCTGAGCATGTCACTAGAGTATGCGGCCATTCTGCTGGGTCTCGTATTCTATACCGGGGCTTTTATTGCAGAAATTGTGCGGGCGGGCATTGAGGCTGTGTCAAGAGGTCAGTGGGAAGCTGGTAAAGCGTTGGGGCTGCAGCCGGGACTGCTGATGCGCCTGGTGGTGTTTCCCCAAGCCTTGCGGGTGATTATTCCTTCCCTCAACAGTCAATATATGAATTTGGCAAAAAATTCTAGTTTGGCTCTGGCCATTGGCTATCCCGACATCTATTCCACTGCTCAAACCACCTTTAACCAGACGGGTAGACCGATTGAGGTATTTCTCATAATTGCAGGCACGTATTTAATCATTAATCTAGTGATTTCAGTGTTTATGAACACACTCAATCAGATGGTTCAAGTAAAGGAGCGCTAACTCCCGATTCAGAGCGCTAGGCCGTTGAAGAGTCGAGTTGATAGGTTGTCGCGAGATTTATTGAGTTAACTCCTATGTCCACTACGTTTCCCACTTCTGCGCCACCGGCGATCGCCGCTACAGGGCCTGTTGCGTGGTTACGCAAAAACCTTTTCAACACCTGGTTTAATAGCCTACTCACGCTCATCATTGGGGCGCTGCTGGTGATGGCTACGGTTCGCTTTGGCAACTGGGCGGTCAATACAGCGCAGTGGGCAGTGATTCCCGCTAACTTTCAGCTTTACTTTGTTGGCCGCTATCCGTCTGCTCAGTATTGGCGGCTGTGGACGACTCTCGGCATCATTGTGGGGCTTTCGGGGTTAACGTGGGGCTACCTGTTGCGAAATGTCGGCAGCTTATTTGGCCGCAATGTGCTGATTTGGCTAGGCATTGCAGCACTGGTAGTCTTTATCACACCGACGCCAGTGGTGCCGTTTCGGTTGATGTTAGTCGGCATGCTGGTGCTTTTGATTGCCACAGCTTGGCTGGGATGGACGCTGGGTAGCTCTCTCAAGGGTATGGGGCGGTGGCTTTCATTGGGATGGGCGATCGCCTTTTTAGTTGGGTTTTGGTTGGTGGGGGGCGGCTATGGGCTGCGCCCCGTGGCTACCAGCAACTGGGGTGGGTTAATGCTCACGCTGATGGTGGCGATCGCCAGCATCATTCTCTGCTTTCCGCTTGGGGTACTGCTCGCGCTGGGGCGACAAAGTCCACTGCCTGTGCTGCGCTGGCTCTCCATTATTTATATTGAAGTGATTCGGGGCATTCCGCTTCTTGCAATCTTGTTCATCGGTCAGAGCATGATTCCCCTGTTCTTACCCCAGGGGGTACGTCCAGACAATGTGATTCGCGCCATCATTGGTCTCACCATGTTTAGCGCGGCCTACCTCGCCGAAAACGTGCGCGGTGGCCTGCAAGCTATTCCCCGAGGCCAGGCTGAAGCCTCCAATGCATTAGGTTTAAACCCGGTTCTGACCACTGGGTTAATCGTACTTCCCCAGGCGCTCAAGATTTCTATCCCAGCTATTGTGGGGCAGTTCATTAGCCTATTTCAAGACACAACCCTGTTGTCTATCGTGGGGATTGTAGAACTGTTGGGCATCAGTCGGTCAATCTTAGCAAACCCCGCATTTATTGGGCGCTACTGGGAGGTTTATATCTTTATTGGGGCGATTTACTGGGTCTTTTGCTATGCCATGTCGTTGGCCAGTCGCCACCTTGAGCGGCAACTCAAGACAGACAATTGAATCAGTAACGGCCCCATCATTTTATACAGCTTCTACACAATCAAGGCTCTAGCCTGATGGGCCCCAAATTTTGAACAAACTCTAACCGTTCCCGTCTACAAAATACCTAACCCCATACAGAGTCTTGGTGTTAGTTTTAACAATATCCAGTCATTAACCACGTTATGCTCTGATGGCATGAAATATAGGATTGAGATGAGGAGATTTCTGACCCATAAAATCTTATTATCAGTCAGCAATTTTTTGTAGGAGTGTTGGCTTAGCTAAGCCAAAGGCTTTACGATTGTTTGCCCAGGTGAGGGAAGTTCTTTTCGAGAAGTGTCCCTATCTACCAGAGGGGTAGAGGGCATGGGTTGAGGATGATTGCACCATCATTGCGGTGGTTGACTTAAGGGGACGAAGGCTCAGAAGCAACATGGATTTACAGGTGGAGATTGACTAAGATGACGCAGTTTCAGGCAAATTCGGTCAGCGCGAACGCCAACGGGCTAGAGCCGATGATCATCGCCCAGGATGTGGAAAAGTGGTACGACAATAACTTCCATGTGCTTCGCGGGGTAAGCCTTACGGTGCATCGCGGCGAAGTGTTGGTGGTTATGGGGCCGTCGGGGTCGGGCAAGTCTACCTTTATCCGCACCTTTAACGCCCTCGAGTCTTACCAAAAAGGCACTATTACGGTCGATGGCATTCACCTGTCTCGCGATTTAAAAAATATTGACACGATTCGCCGAGAGGTCGGCATGGTGTTTCAGCAGTTCAACCTGTTTCCTCATCTGACGGTGCTGCAAAATGTAACGCTGGCTCCCATTTGGGTCCGCCGCTGGACGAAGGCTAAGGCAGAAGAAAAAGCCATGCAGTTACTGGAACGGGTCGGCATTTTAGAGCAAGCGAAGAAGTTTCCGGGGCAGTTGTCGGGCGGGCAGCAACAACGAGTGGCGATCGCCCGCGCATTGGCAATGGAGCCCAAAATCATGCTGTTCGACGAACCCACCTCTGCTCTCGACCCCGAAATGGTGCGAGAGGTGCTAGATGTAATGCGCACCCTCGCCGATTCAGGCATGACCATGGTATGTGTCACCCACGAGGTCGGCTTTGCCCGAGAGGTCGCCGATCGGGTCGTTCTCATGGCAGACGGGCTGTTAGTAGAAGAGGCTAAACCCGACGCCTTTTTCAACAACCCCCAAGAAGAGCGGAGCAAGAAATTCCTCTCGCAGATCCTCTAAGGGCAATCCCTGCGAGAAAAATCGCTGCCGGGAACATCCCTGCCGGGAATTTGCATCTCGGTCTGGTCATCATCCGCAAAGCCATAGGCCCCACGCACAATGTAGAGCGGTCGAGCTTTTACCTCTTCATACACACGCCCTAGATATTCCCCCAAGATGCCCATGGTGATAAGCTGCATGCCGCCCAGGGTAAGCACCGCCACCATTAGGGAGGCATAGCCTGGCACATCTACTCCTAAAATGAGCGTGCGAATCACCAGAAACAGTGCATAAAGCAATGCCAGTGCCGAAATCCCCAGCCCGATATAGCTCCAGATTTTGAGCGGAATTTGGCTGAAGGACACGATGCCATCTAGGGCAAAGTTCCAAAGTTTCCAGTAATTCCAGCTGCTGTGGCCATCCAAACGGGGTGGGCGATCGTAAAGCACGGCGGTCTGCTTAAAGCCCACCCAGGCAAACAGCCCTTTCATAAAGCGAGTGCGCTCGGGCATTTGCTTGAGAATGTTGACGATCTGCCGATCAAGCAGGCGGAAGTCACCCGTGTCTTGCGGAATGGAGACATCGCTCATGCGGTGGATGACGCGATAAAAGGCTCGAGCGGTGGTGCGTTTCAGCCAGTCGTCACCTTGGCGCGATCGCCGCACGGCATACACCACCGAAAACCCCTCGCGCCATTTTTCTAGCAGCGTCTCAATCAGCTCGGGTGGGTCTTGCAGGTCGGCATCCATCGGGACTACCGCTGCGCCCACGGTATAGTCTAACCCTGCAGAAAGGGCGATTTCTTTACCAAAGTTGCGCGACAGGCTCAGAATTTTGATGCGGGGGTTACGGTAGCGATGCCCAATTAGCAGCCCTAGCGTATTGTCGCGGCTCCCGTCATCTACACAAACAATTTCATAATTGAGCGATAACCGATTCAGCACTGCCTCTAGGCGCTCAAACAGATGCTCAATATTAGACGCTTCATTAAAGAGCGGAATGACCACTGACAGGTCAATCAAAGGAACATCGGAGGCACCAGGGGGGAGATGCATGGGGTGGAATGGCTCGCTAATCGTTCCATAATCTCGCTATCATAGCGAATGTCGTATCAGCTACAGTCATGGGTAGACAGCGCTCACTGCTTGCATTAATTCTCATTCTGGCGATCGCCGCAATTGTGGTGCTCACCCAGATTCCCATGCGTCTGGGGCTAGACCTGCGCGGTGGCTCACAGCTCACGCTTCAGGCTATCCCAACCGAGGCCGTACCCGAAATCACCTCAGACAAGCTTGAGAGTGTGCGGGCGGTGGTAGAACGCCGGATCAACGGTCTGGGTGTGTCAGAGTCGGTGGTGCAAACCGTTGGCGAAGACCAGCTCCTGGTGCAATTGCCTGGCGTCAGCGACCCACAACAAGCGGAACGCGTGTTGGGCGGTACAGCGCAGCTCGATTTTCGCAGCCAACGCCCTGGCTCTGAGTCTGACCTGCAGGCTGAGTATACAGCACGGCAAATTTTGCTGGCTGAGCAACAGCAGCTACAGACCAGTGGGGATGATGCGGCGATCGCCCAGAATCAGCGAGCGTTGGAAGAGAGCGATCGCGCCTTGGTGGGCTACTTTGACGACTCTAGACTGACGGGCGAACAGCTCCGCAACGCCTATGCCGCCCCCGTATCGGGCACCAGCTGGGAAGTCGGCTTAGAGTTTAACGACGAAGGCGGTCGCCAGTTTGCTGAGTTAACCCGGCAGGTTGCCGGTACCGGCCGCAGTCTCGGCATTTTTATTGATGATGAACTACTGAGCGCCCCAACCGTTGAAGCTCGCTATGCCGAAACCGGCATTGCAGGTGGACGCGCCAGCATCACCGGTGGGTTTGACGCCCAACGCGCCGCCGACTTAGCACTCCAACTTCGGAGTGGGGCGTTGCCTGTCCCGGTCGAAATTGTCGAAAACCGCACTGTAGGTGCAACGCTAGGACGCGACAGCATCCAGCGCAGCCTCTACGCGGGGATTGCTGGGCTAGCGTTGGTTCTTATTTATATGGTGATCTACTACCGCTTGCCGGGGCTCATTGCGAACCTAGCGCTGGTGATTTACTCTCTGCTCACCCTGGCAGTGTTTAACCTGCTCGGCGTAACGCTCACCCTTCCAGGCATTGCTGGATTCATCCTTAGCATTGGCATGGCTGTGGATGCCAACGTCCTCATTTTTGAGCGCACTCGGGAAGAGCTACGCGCAGGCAAAACCCTCTACCGCTCCGTTGAATCGGGCTTTTATCGGGCCTTTTCTAGCATTCTGGATAGCAATGTGACGACGTTAATTGCCTGTGGGGCGCTGTTTTGGCTGGGGTCGGGTCTGGTGCGAGGGTTTGCGCTAACCCTTGCATTGGGGGTAATGGTGAGCATGTTTACCGCGCTGACCTGTAGCCGCACCCTCATGCTGTTTGCCCTGAGCTTTCCCTCCTTGCGAAAGCCCAATTTGTTTTGCCCTAACCTTGCTCCATCGTCGTCTCCGGCTACCCCTGTGTCATGAAACTTCATGTAATTAAACAGCGCCAGATCTGGTGGCTGATTTCTCTGACTTTGATTCTTAGCGGCATTGTGGCGATGGTGATTTCCTGGCAGCAGCTGGGCTCTCCGCTTCGCCCCAGCATTGAGTTTGTCGGCGGCACGCGGCTACAGCTTGAACTAGCCTGCACCCGCAACGACACCTGTGAAGCCCCCATTGACCCAGCGGCAGTGCGAGAGGTGTTGACGGCGCAAGGGCTCGGCAGCAGCAGCATTCAGGTGGTCGGAGATAACCAAACCTCGCTGTCGATTCGTACCTCGACGCTAGATGTTGAATCGCGCACCGCTTTATTGACAGCGCTGAACCAAGATGTGGGTGAGTTTGACCCTGCTACGACGCAGATTGATACGGTTGGCCCGGTGATTGGGCGGCAGTTATTTAACTCAGGCCTTCAGGCTTTGCTCGCCTCGTTTATCGGCATTACGGTATATCTCAGCATCCGCTTCAAGCCTGATTATGCGGTGCTCGCGCTGGTCTCACTGTTCCATGATGTGCTCATCACGCTTGGGGCGTTTGCGGTGCTGGGATTGGTATTTGGCTTAGAGGTCGATAGTCTATTTATCGTGGCCTTGTTAACGATCGTAGGGTTTTCGGTCAACGATACGGTGGTGATTTACGATCGCATTCGTGAAATGCTGAAGGTACATCCCGACTGGCATATCGACGATATTGTAGATGCTGCCGTGAATCAAACCCTGACGCGCACGATTAATACAACCTTGACCACGATGCTATCTCTGGTCGCCATTTTTCTATTTGGCGGTGAAACGTTAAAGTACTTTGCCTTGGCGCTGATTATTGGATTCATAGCCGGGGCCTATTCCAGTATTTTTATTGCCAGCACGATGCTCGCATGGTGGCGCGAGCGCACGGGTCGTGCGGTGTTGAGCAGTGCAGAGGGCATAACGCTAGACGATGCAGTGCTTCCCAGTTCTGAGGATGCGGTGTAGTGACCCCAGGCGGGATGGGGATGATGTGATTGTGGTGAACTCATCAAAGCAAAGCCGCTCGAGCCTGTTTCGAGCCAATGCTACGGGGCGATCGCCCGAGTTGCAACAGCAAATGGAACGGCTACATCAGCTAACGGTGTGGGGTCGCTGGGGAGTGGTGGGGCTGCTGTGGCTAACGTTGGCACCGCTGAGTCTATGGGCACTGCGGTCAGACATTGCGCTGTGGTTAGACTACTTTACCTGGGCGGCAGTGCGGTATGGGCTGGCCTTTAATACTCCCGCAGCAGTAGGCATCTCCGTTTGCATTGGCATGACGGTGAGTGTATTGGTGTGGCAGAGCCGCAATATTTTGTGGGGGTTGCCTGCCCGCGAGGTCAAGCGGCTAGAGCGCCATGTGTTGCAGATTCGCCAGCAGGGGCCTCGTCATCCGTTTTGGCGCTGGGTCTGTGGCGATCGCGCCACCCATCCTAACTAGGGAGAACGAAACAGATCAATGGCCTGGTTCTCCACATGGCTAACCGCTACAGTTGAGTTTCGTAATCGCTTCTTGCGCTTGGCCGCCATCAATGTGCTATCTAATTTGATGGTGCCGTTGGCCGGGCTAATTGACGTAGCATTTTTAGGCCATCTGGATGACATTCGGCATTTAGCCGGGGTGACCTTGGCAACGGTAGTGTTCAACTATGTGTATTGGAGCTTTGGCTTTTTGCGCATGGGCACCACAGGCATGGCGGCTCAGGCCACTGGGCGGGGCGATGCCGATGGGGTCTGGCTGGTGGGGCTGCGCCATGGGGCGATCGCCCTTGTAGCCGGATGCATCATCGTGCTGCTGCAAACCCCCATCCGCGAGCTAGCCTTTTCGCTACTGAGCGCCAGCCCCGACGTGCTAGACGCAGGACGAGCCTACTACACTGCCCAAGTGTGGGGTGCGCCAGCAGCGCTGTTAGACTTTGTGCTGGTGGGCTGGTGTTTGGGGCGGGGGCAGGGGCGGCGGGTGCTGATGTTGTCGGCGGTGCAAAACAGCGTCAACGTGGCTCTGAACTATGTATTTATTGTGCAGTGGGGCTGGGCCAGTGCTGGAGCCGGGGCAGCAACAGCACTGAGCCAATGCGCCATGCTGCTGGCCGGACTGATCTTGATTGCGCCCGACGTCAACAGGCAGCAAGTGCGATCGCTCCTTCCTCAGCTGTTCGATATGACGGCACTGCGCTACATTTTTGCCCTCAACGGCAACATCACCATTCGCACGTTTGCCCTGGTCAGCACCTTTGCCGTGTTTACCAACCTGAGTGCGGCCTTTGGCACCGTTACCCTGGCTGCCAATACGCTGCTGTTGCAGGTGATTACCCTGGCGGCCTACTTTATCGACGGGCTGGCCTTTGCCACAGAAAGCTTTGCGGGCGTGTTTCATGGACAGGGCGATCGCACAAAACTAACCGCCTTAGCTCAGCTCTCTGGCAGTCTCAGCTTGGGGTTGGGGGTGGCGATCGCCCTCCTGTTTGCGCTCTTTCCAGAACCTCTGTTTGGTCTGCTCACCAGCCATAGCTCGGTAATTCGTCAAGTGACTAATTATGTCTGGTGGCTGCTGCCTATTCTTGCCTTTGCATCGCTGGCCTATATGCTAGACGGCTATTTCTTAGGGATCACAGCCGGTGCAACCCTGCGCACATCGGCGCTAATTTCCTCTAGCCTAGGCTTTGCACCGTTGGCCTATGCCTCTTGGCAGCAGCAGAGCGCTCATCTGCTCTGGCTAGCACTTACAGGCTTTATGGTGGCACGCAGCCTCACTTTAGGAAGCGCAATGGGGCGTACGGTTCTAAATCCTGAGCCTCAGCCCCGTCCATTGCGATAACACTGACGTACTATCGGGCGATCGCCACAAAAAAGCTGCTCTACCCAGATGTCAGCGTCCAAAGCGGGTCAGAAATCAGCCTACCCAGACGGGAATCTAAGGGATGCTCTGACCCACGCTTGCATGACGGGTAGATGCAGCTTGGTGGGGAAGGGATGGCTCGTTTCCTATAGCGTCGCGCTAGAAGATTCAGCTGGGTTAACTCCATCCTCTTGCACTGCAAGGCGTCTGGGAGGTTGCCGAATTGTGTTCACGCTCTTGCTATGGCAATAGCATAAAACGAAAATGCATAGAATAAACCCTTTCATTAAAATGGGCGTGATAGAATCAGCTCTATAAATAACGGGGCGATCGCCCACCCGATAGTAGCCACACAACGTTAGAGTGCTTGGGTAGCGTGCAATTCCACACAACCCGTCGGTGCCAGGGTCTCCAAGTCAAGATTGAACCCGAAAGCGGCCATAGCCCATGAAAATTAGCGTCACAGACCTGCAAGGAGTACGTCCGTGATTCATGCCACCTTACATCAGTTCAAAGTATTCGAAGCCACCGCTCGTCTTGGGAGCTTTACCCGCGCGGCGGAAGAGCTCTATCTAACTCAACCCACCGTATCGATGCAGGTGAAGCAGCTGACTAAATCCATTGGCTTGCCCCTATTTGAGCAGGTAGGCAAACGGCTTTACTTAACTGAGGCAGGGCAAGAGCTATTTAGCACCTGCAAGGACGTATTTAGCCGGTTAGAACAGCTCGAAATGTCTGTGGCCAACCTCAAAGGCATGAAGCAGGGCAAGCTGAAACTGGCCGTTATCACCACGGCTAAGTATTTCTTACCGCGGCTGCTGGGGCCTTTTTGTCAGCAGTATCCTGGCGTAGATATGTCGCTGATTGTTACCAACCACGAAAAGGTGATCGATCGCTTGGCGAACAACCAAGATGACCTCTACGTGATGAGCCAACTGCCAGAGCATCTCGACGTGCATGCCGAACCCTTTATGGACAACCCATTGGTGGTGGTTGCACCGCGCCATCATCCCCTCGCCAAAGAACGCAATATTTCTCTTAAACGCATTAGCAAAGAAACGTTCATTATGCGGGAGCCAGGCTCAGGAACGCGGCGAGCGTTTCAACAACTGCTGGATGAGCAGGAACTCACGGTAAAAGTGCGCTTAGAGCTAGGCAGCAACGAAGCCATTAAGCAGGCGATCGCCGGAGGCTTGGGGCTGTCGGTGCTGTCGCGCCATACGCTGCCGTTTGATAAAGACAATAGTGAGTTCACCACACTCGATGTTGAAGGGTTTCCCATCCCGCGCCAGTGGTACTTGGTGCAATTGGCTGGCAAACAGCCTTCTATCATCGCCAGCACGTTTCACGATTACCTCAAGTCTGTGGCCTGTCACTTTGCAGAGACAGGCACAGTGGACTTGAATAACCTGGAGTTAAAACTGGGCGATAGTCAACCCATTGAAACTCGATAAGGGGCGTAGCAGACATGTACAGCGCCCAATCATGCTGTCTGTGTCGCGGGCAGCATAGTTTGCATTTGTGGAACTGGTGTTTACTGGTGTTTACCTAGGGAGTGCTCTGGGTCGTATCAGACTGCCCAAGCGCAGTTCCTGCAGGAGCCTCAAGCGATGCCCCGGTTGACTGCCGCTGCGGAGCACTGCTTGGCGCAGTTGACCCATAGCCAGGTGTAGAGGTGCTAGGGATGGGTGTGGTCGGGGCAGGGGCAGGCAGAGCCGTACTGCCAGAGCCAGATGGGTTACTGCCGCTAGCAGGCAGCGCACCGGAACCAGACGTCGTGCTGGGAACCACAGTGCTAGAGGGCAGAGCTGAACTGGGCACCGTAGTAGAACGATTGTCTAAATTGGTGGATGGGGCAGGGGTGGAGCTCCCTGACTGCACCGCCGATTGCAGTGGGGCAGACCCTGACGTGGAATCTGGCTGGGAGGCAGTGTTTGGGCCGGTTGTGGGAAAGGCTGAGGGCTGTCCGCCTCTGGCCGGGTTGGCTCCAGTGAAGAGCGATCGCCCCGACGATGGAAACGCGCCCCGTCCAAAATAATCAATGGTTGGCGACTGAGTCGGCGAGAATGGGTTTTGCGATCCTTCAACCCCGTCTAACGACGCATTGCGGTTAACCTCAGACCTAGCAGCAGGCATTAAGGTTCGCCCCGCTGCGCTGGACGGTACGTCTGGATCCTCATAGTCAAAATCTACATTTTCCAATGCACCCAGAAACGGCAAGCTGTCGATGTCTACATTGCGCGTGTTCAGGTCATTGGGGTTAAGCAGCGCCGGATTCTCGCCAGATGTGGAGCGATCGCCTATCTGTTCTAACCGAGACGGTGGCCGATTGAGCAGTGTATAGGCTAAACAAAAGCTAAACACGCCCAGCGCAGCGCAGCCAGCCAGGGTCGTGCGACGACGATTGGCTAACTTTCGCTGAGCACGGCGGGGTCGGGCAACAGAGCGAACGCGGTTGGCATAGGGCATAACGATAAACCAGGAAGCTTGGGGGCTACTTTCTACGGTAACAGGCGCATCAGCGAGGCAATGTGCCACAGGAAACTATTTGGGCACAGAGGGAGGCTCAGAGCTAGGACTCTGCGGCATTACGCCATACATTCACCCCACAATAATTGCAGAATATAAAAGCATACTGGCTGATTTTAGGCCGAAATGCCAAGTTTATGCATCGATGCATTGGCACAATACATGGCCCCAGGCTATGGCGATGGATGCGCAGGTCAAGGCGTTGAGTGGGGCTAGAGCCGCGCCGAGTGCTCATAACCCGTACAGATTCTCCCGATTACTGAGAGTGATAGCGCTGATGCTGCATGCATGCTTCATCGATCGCGCCGGGGGGGCGATCGCCCTGCCGAATCAATCAGGTGCCAACCTAGTCAACTTAGTCAAAACCAACTCTCTGCATTTAACGGCTCACAATGTTCCTATACGCAATCACGCAAGTTCGGGGTACGCTCCAGCCCTTGATGGGCTTGGAGATACTGCTAGCGCTGTTATTGTTCTTGCACGAGCCGCAGATAGTTTTGCTGAAGCTGCACGTGGTTTTCGGCGAGTTGCTCTGTCATGTTGCGCTCTACATCGCTAATCTGTTCCCAAAATGCCGCCGAGCGCCGTGCCGTAATCACCTCTTGCCAGAGTGCATCAATAATCTGACGACTGGGGCGATCGCCAAACGGCAACTGGTTCAGCAACTCTGCAAATTGCTCGCGGGCCTCTGCCTGAGTTCTAGGGTCGCGGGCCAGCGCCAAGCATCTGTCTAGCGCAGTTTTTAGGTCAGTGGAGTTGATCTCGGCATCGCCAGCATTGGGCATCTTGCGCCTCCTGTCGTGCAATGAATAGGTGAGAATAAGTAACAGTTCTTAATATTCTTCTTCATATTATGGAAGCGAGGGGGCAGTTGCGGCAAGGTACGCCAAAAAGATCAGCCCGCTATGCCAAGAAATCAGGAAGTTTCCCCGATCCACTCTGTCAAGAATCAGGATAGATTGACAGAAACAGAGCTAGGGCCGTTAGGCAACTAGGGCAATCGACCCTGCCTTTCTCCAGCGCTCTGGTCTTTGCCCAACGGCGTTCAGTCGGGGCAACCGTTCACGATACCTGACACATCACAAGCAGCATGGGCAAGCAGCGCGTTCTCTCGGGAATTCAGCCAACGGGTGACTTACACCTGGGCAACTACCTTGGTGCCATCCGCAACTGGGTTGAGATGCAGCACCATTACGAAAGCTATCTATTTATGGCGGATCTACACGCCATTACGGTTCCTCACGACCCTGCTGCGCTGGCAGAGAGCACTCGCAGGGTTGCGGCGACTTACTTGGCGTGCGGCATTGAGCAAGAGTACGCCACCATTTTTGTGCAATCTCATGTGCCAGCCCATAGTGAGCTAGCCTGGCTGTTGATGTGCATCACGCCGCTGAACTGGCTCGAAGACATGATTCAGTTCAAGGAAAAGGCAATTAAACAGGGCGAAAATGTAGGGGCGGGGCTGCTGTGCTATCCCGTGCTGCAAGCCGCAGATATTTTGCTCTATGAACCCGATAAAGTACCGGTGGGTGAAGACCAGAAGCAGCACTTAGAGCTAACTCGCGATATTGCGGCCCGGCTGAACTACCAGTTTGGACAGGACGATCAGCCCGTGCTGCGGCTGCCAGAGCCGATGATTCGGGCGGAGGGGGCACGGGTCATGAGCCTCACAGATGGCACCAAAAAAATGTCGAAGTCTGACCCGTCAGAACTCAGCCGAATCAACTTATTAGATCCGCCGGAGCAAATTGCTCATAAGGTAAAGCGCTGTAAAACTGACTCACCGAGAGGGCTATGGTTTGACGATGGCGATCGCCCCGAATGCCATAACCTGCTCACTCTTTACATGATTCTCTCGGGGCAACCCAAGGCCACAGTGGCCGCAGAATGCAAGGATATGGGGTGGGGGCAGTTTAAGCCGCTGCTAACGGAAACCCTGATTAGCGTCCTTGCACCGATTCAAGAGAAATATCACGCCATTATGGATGAGCCGGGATATCTCGACAGCGTGCTGACGCAGGGCAAAGAAAAGGCCGAGGCGATCGCCCGTCCTACACTAGAAAAGGTCAAAGCTGCCCTCGGCTATCGGGTAGCAGGCTAAGAGGCGTGCAGGCATTTGCAGGAT